>JANMKJ010000333.1:0-4997 GCA_031371945.1 Rhodobiaceae bacterium | reverse complement strand
TATCGTAAACAACGCATAAATTTTGCAATAACCCCATGCGCCGGGGTCAGGTGGGGGCTGGCAA
Source organism: Rhodobiaceae bacterium (assembly GCA_031371945.1). Taxonomy (GTDB): domain Bacteria; phylum Pseudomonadota; class Alphaproteobacteria; order Rhizobiales; family Aestuariivirgaceae; genus Aestuariivirga. The sequence continues at coordinate 4,933 of JANMKJ010000333.1, read as the reverse complement.
TGGTGCCATCTCCCAGCACAATACTGGGCAAACCAGCTTGCACGAAACTTGGAATGTCATTTCGCCGGGAAAAACCCTTGAGTTGCCCGGTTGCAACCACCCTTGAACCAGGGGGCGCCTGCACCAAAAATCGCCCGTCCCATAGAGTTTCACCGGATTCGGGTACCACGATTGTCTCTGGCAAAATTCGTCCCGGTTCGCGGCCGATCAGCAGAACTTGCCGCCGGCTGGCAAAAACCGCTCCCCCCAGTGTACGCCGGGAAATTCCGCCAGCGTTGATCCAGGTTGCAATATGGTCAAGTTCACCTGGCCCCACCCGGTGTCCAGCGCCGAAACACTGCACCAGCTGCTGCAATACCCGCCGCTGCAATGCTGAGCCCAGTGCGGAAATGCCAGCGCGCGGCACAGTTCCATAGCCCTCTGGGAAAACGGCCAGATGTTGTTCAAGCCAAGTCGTGGCGGCGGCTTCCAGGTCGCGGGCGGCCAAACCAGCCTCTGTGGCAATTTGCGCGAGAGGCGTAACGTCAACTTCAGCCAGACTATTGCGTACGCGCACCCGCTCATATCGTGGGTCAGCATTGCTAGGGTCATCAATCCAGGACTGGCCCAACTGCTCCAGAATGCTCCGCAGCTCATGGCGACGTAGCGATAAGAGGGGACGCCTGATCTTGATGCCGCCCCAATCGCGGGTTTGCCAAATGCCCGCAAGACTTTCCACCGTGCCCGTACGGGCCCGACGCATCGCCACCGTTTCTGCCTGGTCGTCAAGCGTATGTCCGGTCAGCAATTGGCTCACACCACGACGCTGGCACCACTCCGCCATTAAATCATATCGCGCTTGCCTGGCTTTAGCTTGCACGCCCGACGTGGGCTTGCCAGCCAGCCACCGCAAAGTATGGTGATCAACGTGAAGTGCGGCACACCATGCCGCAACCTGCATTGCTTCCGCTGCTGCCTCCGGCCGCAAACCATGGTCAACCGTCAATACTGTAAGTTTAACCCTGTCCTTGGCCCAGTGTGCGGCCAAGTGCAAAAGGGCCATGGAGTCCGATCCACCGGAAACGGCCAGTGCCACATGGCGTTCATCCCCAAGGAAGGCGAACAGGTTATCGCGGTCTTGTGTGATTGGAACTGGCTTAGCAGCCAGCACGCTTGAATTCTGCCTGGGCGCGTTTCTTCACGTCAACAGCGTTAGGGAACTGCCCGCCAACGGCACCAAATGAGGCGCACGCCTGCTGGCTCTGGCCCAGCTTGTTGAGCGACATGCCAAGCTTCAACAGGCTGTCAGGAGCGCGACGACTCTTGGGATAATCCTTGTAGCCGGCCAGGAAATTCTGTGCCGCCTGGCGAAAGTCACCCTGCGTATAATAGGTCTCACCCAGCCAATATTGTGCACTGCCGGCAAGGTTGTGATCAGGATACTTTTCAAGGAAGCCACGGAAGCCCTGCTCTGCCTCGCCAAACTGGCGGCGCAACAGGCTCTCGTTTGAATGCTCATACAGCGCCTCGGGTGATTCAGGAGCCAGTGAAACTGTCTCGATTGAATCCTGCGTCGCAGCACCACCATCCTGCACGACGGCAGGCTGGCCATCTTCACTGCCCAAGGGCACCAGAACCTGGCCCTGGAAGCCACCGTCATCAGGAATGGCAGCTGCAACCGTGCCTGACATCGTACCCAAAATCTTGGGACCTGGTGCCTTGCGCAATGTTACCGGCTGGTCCGTGTTAGCGGCCAGATCCTGGGTTGAAAGCGTATTGTCCTGAATTTGTTCTTGGCCCTGCTCTGCAACAACAGGCTGCGGCGGGCTCAGGGTTTTCAGTTTCATGGGTTCTGCCGCACCGGTTTTCTTCGGTGCGCCAAGCTGTGATTGCAGTTGCTTCATATTGTAGTTGAGCTCTTCAACCTGGCCCACAAGGGTACGCATTTGCCCCTCCATCTGGTCAAGCCGGGCATTCATATCTTCAACGCTCTGCGCCTGTACCGGCGAAAACATCGCCGTTCCCATTAGCAAAACTGCAACAAAACCTGATTTCATGGAGTTTGACATTTTTTCAATCACTAACAAGCGAGCCGAACTGATAACCGTCTTAAGCTGCAACTTGGCCTTAATCAGGGTGAAAATGAGGCTACTGCACGGGCACCATATGGAAAATCCGGCACTGTGGCCGGACTGCAACATGTGGCTGCTTACGAGGCTCCGCCCGTAATTACCGTCACGGCGCGACGGTTCTGCGAGTAACATTGTTCAGCATCACACAGGGCCGCTGGCCGTTCCTTGCCATAGGCGATTGACGAAATGCGCTTGGGCGAAATGCCTTGGGCAATAAGGAATTCACGGGTTGCCGTAGCCCGGCGGGCGGACAAGGAAATGTTGTACTCACGCGTACCGCGCTCGTCCGAATGGCCTTCCACCTGAACCGTGACGCCGGCATACTGCTGCAGCCACTGGGCCTGCTTGGACAGGATTTCCTGGGCTTCCGGTGTCAGGTTGGACTGGTCAACGATGAAGTAGATGCGATCGCCGACATTGGTGGCAAAATCCTGCTCCGAACCTGGGCGTGCCTGTCCGATGCCGCCGTTGCCATTAGCCTCCAAATCGGGCGTATTCTTCTTTGAACACGCAGCCAATGCCAGAAAGCAGCAACAGGCTGCAGCAATTTTGAAACTCGCCAAACGACGCATCATTGTATCCCACTCCAAAAGGTGCTCCGAAATCCTGCATCCCCGCAAGTCTTTCAGAACAGGTAAAATTCATCGCCAGCCAAATTGATCCGGCTGGCGCGTGTAAAATTATCCATCATTGTGAAGGGTTAGAGTTAACAAACCCTCACCCCGCCGTAACCCGGACCAGCAATCGGTCCCTAAAAAACACCTCATAACCCATATAGAACGGCAATATTGTGGCCGAATGCGGGGACTCCTAATTCAGGCGGGGCGACCAGGCGGGATCCGAAGCACCCTCCGGTGTAGGAACTAACTGCTCATTGTAGCCGGTGATATCCACCGAATAGAGCTGGGAGCCCCCGGATTCCCCCGGAGTATCCCGGAAAAACATCAGCACGCGGCCATTAGGTGCCAAGGTCGGCCCCTCGTTGTGGAAGCCCTCGGTCAAGATGCGTTCTCCGGATCCATCCGGCTTCATGACCCCAATGGCGAACTTTCCACCAGCCTGTTTTGTAAAGGCAATGTTCTGTCCATCCGGCGACCACACAGGGGTGGAGTAGCGGCCGTTTCCGAAACTGATTCGGTTCTGGCCCGAACCATCAGCATTCATCACATAGATCTGCTGGGCCCCGCCACGGTCCGATTCGAACGTAATCTGGCTGCCGTCAGGGGAATAGCTTGGAGCCGTATTGATCGCGGGCGTATTGGTGAGTTGCTGTACCTGCCGTGACCTTAAGTCCATCACGTGAATATTGGAATTGCGCCCGTCGGCATCCTGCAAGCTCATGATCACGTGTTGCCCGTCCGGCGAATAGCGCGGCGCAAAACTCATGTTGTCAAACTCGCCCACGATTTCCCGCTGCCGAGTTTCAATATTGTAGAGATAGACCCGCGGCGTTCCCTTGCCAATGGCCATGAAGGTAACCTCCTGGCTGTTGGGAGAAAAGCGCGGTGTCAACACCAAATCGCTGCCATCCGTCAGTGTACGGACGTTAAAGCCGTCCTGGTCCATGATCGCCAGTTTCTTGACCCGCAGGTTCTTCGGTCCCGATTCATCGACAAAGACAATGCGCGTGTCAAAATATCCATCGATGCCGGTCAGCGCCTTGTAGATGGCGTCTGACACCAGATGGCCGATGCGCCGCAGGTTTTTGGGTGACGTCGTAAATTGCTGTGCCGCCAGCTGCTTCTGCGAATTGACGTCAAACAGCTTGAATTCAACCTGGATTTTCCCGCCATCATTGAAGACCTGGCCGGTCACCAGTGCCTTGGCCTGGATCTGCCTCCAGTCATCAAAGCGTGGTGCCTGGTTGAAATCAGTGATTTGCTCAATGAAGGATTCCCGGGGCAAGGGGGCAAAGTAACCTGAGCGGGCGAGATTGTTGTTGATGACCTCCCCCAGTGTGTTGGCCGATTCTTCCGCGCCACCTCCTGCAAGGAATGGCGTGATGGCAATTGGCAAGGGATTGATCTTGCCCCCATCCACATCACCCGTAAGGGCAAATGCACCCGGCGCGGCCAGCAGCAGAAAGGCCAGGACGACCAGAAATTTCTTGAAGGGGTTGAGCATCGATATTTCCATAGGAATCATGTTCCAGACATCATGTTTGGATTGAAATTGAAAGTATTGTCTTTCCACAAATCATACTTATCCCGTGGAAATATGTCGGAATAGCTCTGGCACTCCATGATCGCGGAGACGGCCGATTGGGCCGTGGTATCAAAAAGTGGATCGTTGCTGCCGTTCAGCACTTCCGGCTGGCCGGCAACGCTGCCGTCTTGGTTCAGCAGGAAATGCACCTGTACGGATATATTGGCTTCGAGTGCACCCACAGGTACATTCCAGCAGCTGCGCAACTTCTGGCGCAAGGCGTCGGCAAGGGTGGCCGACGCGGCATCGTCGGTACCTTGCAAGTCTTTCGCTGCAAGTTCTGGAGCACCTGCGACGTCGGTAGGTTGTGCAGGAGCTGCCTTTTCATCGTCGGTCTTGTTGAGGAAAGCCGCAATGTCATCCGTGTTCAGCTGGGGCTTTTTCTTCTCCGGCTTTTTGACCTCAGGCTTTTTAACAGGCTTCACCTCAGCCTTCTTGACCTCTTCCTTCTTGGGTGGCGTCGGCTCTTCCACCGCTTTAAGCAGGTCCTTCAAGGCATCGGGATCGAGTGGCTTTGGCTCTTCCTTGGGGGGCTCCGGCGCCTTCTTGATTTCTGGCGGCGGTGGCTCAGCAACTGGCTCCTTGGCTGCAGTCTTGATTTCCTCGGCCACCTTGGG
>JANMKJ010000320.1:0-3930 GCA_031371945.1 Rhodobiaceae bacterium | reverse complement strand
GGTGGGTGCATGTTCAAAAACTTCGGCCGCCAGAATCAAGGGTGTGGTTCGTACTTGCTGAACACCACCGTACAATAATCCAGCCGCCATCCCCGCGATAAGTGCCGCGAGCACAAGTCTTCCAATCATGATGTCATGTCCCTTTGATTAGTGGCAGGGAAAGCCGATGGAGTGACGTGTGTCGTGGGCGGCATTTTGGGCCGCAGTGATGTGCGACATGCCGACGAGAAATACGAGGCTTGCGCCGACAAACAGGCAAATGGCAGCTGCCGTCATACGCTGCGAAACACTCAATGGAATGGTAGTTATCTTGGCATTGGTCATGGACACCCTCCGTGCGACCTATTCTGTTGTGGAGCACATGCTCCGGTTCGTTGCGCGGCAGGTCTCCTGACTTCGCGGGTCGCTGGTTTTGTGTTGCCTTCCCGGTTTCCCAGTGGCGTAGTCCACACAAAACCTCGCCGCTTACAGTTGCGGGGGCAGTCACGGTATTGGCCCCAATTGGGTAATCCTCACCGTGTTCCCTGTTAGGCTCTTTCACCGTATGGTTTTTGAGCACCGAGCACCCGATATGTGCCAGTTTGCAGGTCGTTTCGTCAACCTGTTTTTAGACGGGACTTGGCAAATGGACAAAACTGTGCCATATTGAACGCACATTCAATATGATTCAGGATGATTATGGACAAGGCTCTTCCCCTTAGGCCGAAGCTTGCAGCCGACCAACGCGGTGGTTTGCCGAGTTGGGCCTATACCAACCCGGAATTCCTGGAAATTGAAAAGGAAGAGCTGTTCCGCAAGACTTGGCAAATTGCCTGCCATGTCAGCGATGTTCCAAACGTTGGCGATTACTACAGCTTCGACATCGTGGGTGAGCGGGCTTTGGTGATGCGCGGCAAGGACAATGTGGTGCGGGCTTTCCATAATGTGTGCCGCCACCGGGGCAGCCGGGTGGTGGCGACTGAACGCGGCACCTGCAAGTCGGCAATTGTCTGCCCGTTTCACGGCTGGTCCTACAATCTAGACGGAACGCTGCGCGCCGTTCCCCAAGCCAAGTCGCTGCCCAAGCTTGATCCTGTTGAACATGGCCTGCCGCCGATCGAATTCGAAATCTGGCATGGATTCGTATTTGTGCGTTTCATCAAGGGTGACCAGCCCTCAGTTGCCCACATGATGGCGCCCCACGAAGACATTATCACTCATTACAAAATGGCAGAAGTGAAACCATACGGAAAAATGTCGGCCCAGAAGATGGCAGTAAACTGGAAAGCGGTGCGCGACGTCGATAATGAGGGGTACCATGTACCGGTCGCCCACCCCGCACTGCAGGACCTTTACGGTGGCGGTTACATTGATGAGAACATGGGCTTTGGCGTAAGCCGTTCAACCGGTGTGTTCAACGATACCCGCGACCGCTACTGGAGTGTGCGCAACTATAAAAAGTCGCTTCCCGTCATGGAGCACCTGCCGGAGCGCCAGCGCAAGGCCTGGTACTATTATGGTCTGTTTCCCAATATGGTGATCATGCTTTATCCTGATCTTGTTGGGTTCTACCAGGAATTCCCCACAGGCATTGACAGTGCGATCCAGCGGTTTTCCTATTACGCCTTGCCGGATGAGCGGCGTGAAACCAGGGCTTCGCGTTATCTTGCAAAACGCATTGATGATGTGACGGGCATGGAAGACACGCAACTCATCGCATGGTCGTTCGAGGCGTTGCAATCGTCGGGCTTCAAAGGTCTCATCCTTTCCGATCTTGAAAGTGGTGTTCGCTATTATCACGACATGCTGCGGCAGGTGACACCTGTGGTGCAGTCACAACAGCCGCCCGCGGGAGGCACCATGGCCGATGTAAACCGGAACCTGCGCAAAGCTGCTAATCCCCTCTCATGGGGCCGTTAAGAACCTAGATACATGTTGTGATTTAGGCTATCCGGGCTTTGACCCCTTCGCCGGGGGAGCGGGATGTACCGCCATTGCCAAGGAGTTGAGATGCAGCAGTCGCAAAAACCGCCGAAGGGCGAAATCAGAACTGTGCTGATGGCCAGTCGCGCTGCCTTCTTATCCACACTGACTTTCAGTTGCGTGGTCAATATTCTCATGCTTACCGGCCCCTTGTTCATGCTCCAGGTCTATGACCGGGTGCTGGGTTCGGGCAGCGTGCCTACCCTGGTGGCGCTCATTGGTATCGTGATTATCCTTTATGCCTATTATGGCTTTCTCGAACACGTGCGGGCACGAATCCTGGTGCGGATTGGGAGACGGGTTGAAGAAACCTTACGCACCCGCGTATTTGACGTCATGGCCGAACATGCTTTGCGGCGTACCCAAGGTGTTGGCGGTCAGCCTATCAACGACCTGGCCACCATTCGCCAGTTCCTGTCGGGCCAGGGGCCGTTTGCATTTCTCGATATGCCGTGGGTGCCGGTTTACATCTTTATAATTTTCCGCATGCACTGGGTATTGGGTGTTGCTGCCTTGATGGCGGCCCTGGTTATTTTCGCTCTGGCTTTCTGGTCAGAGCGGGCCACGCGGGGACCCATGGCGGAAGCCAATGCGGCCATGGTGAAATCAAGCGTGATGGGCGAGGAAAGCCGGCGCAATACGGAAGCGCTGCATTCGCTTGGGATGCATGGTGCCATCCGGCAAAAATGGGATGACATGCAACAGTTGGCACTTGACCACCAGACGCAAGCCAACGACGTGAGCGGGTCCTTGAGTGCTGCTTCGCGGGTTCTGCGGCTCATGGTCCAGTCAGGAATGCTAGCGCTTGGTGCCTATCTTGCCATCCAGCATGAAGTTACTCCGGGCGCCATGATTGCAGCATCAATCATCATGGGACGCGCTCTCGCACCGGTGGAGCAGGCGGTTGCCAGCTGGCAGCAGTTCCTGGGGTTCCGCAAGTCCTGGGAACGGCTGAACAAGGTATTGGCGTCAATTCCAGCCACACCGCCCCGCATGAAGTTGCCCAAACCGCTGGGCAGGCTGGACGTTGAGAACATCATCATTCAAATGCCGGGCGTGGAAAAGCCGGTGCTGCAGGGCATATCCTTTTCGCTTGAACCTGGACACGGAATTGGAGTCATTGGCCCTACGGGGGCTGGAAAATCAACGCTGGCGCGAGCCCTGGTGGGCGTCATCCAGCCCACGCGCGGAACGGTGCGCATTGATGGTGCCACCAATGACCAGCGCGATCTAAATGAACTTGGCCGCCTCATCGGTTACCTGCCGCAGGACGTTCAATTGTTTGACGGCACGGCAGCGCAAAATATTGCACGCTTTGATGTGGAGGCCGATGCGGCCAAAATCGTCGAGGCGGCAAAACTGGCCAATGTTCACGACCTCATCATGCGATTGCCCATGGGCTATGACACCCAGCTGGGCGAAAACGGTGCGAGACTTTCAGCCGGTCAGAGGCAGCGCGTCGCGCTGGCACGCTGCCTGTTTGGTGATCCCGTGCTGTTTGTGCTGGATGAACCCAATTCCAACCTGGATGCGGAAGGCGAAGCAGCCCTCGACCATGCAATCCGGGTCTCCATGGCGCGGGGTGCATCGGTCGTGGTGATTGCACACCGCCCGAGTGCGCTGGCCTCAATTCAACAAATCCTGGTATTGAGCGATGGCCGCATGGCGGCCGTTGGCCCGCGCGATGAAATCATGCGCAAGATATTGCAGCGAACCGCACCCAGTACGCCGCAGAGCTCGCAAATCCTGTCAAACCTTCTCCAACAGCGGGTGAATTGAAATGGCCAAACCTATGTCCACGAATGCATCGCTGCGGCGCTTTCAACTGTTGGGATTTGCCTCGCTTGCCGTCATGCTTGGAGTGGTGGGCGGCTGGTCCGTTCTCACCGAACTGAACGGCGCCATCATCGCACCTGCTACCATCATGGTTGAATCCTTTTCCAAGAAAGTGCAGCACAAGGAAGGCGG
>JANMKJ010000262.1:0-8772 GCA_031371945.1 Rhodobiaceae bacterium | reverse complement strand
GCAGGCATAAGGCGGCCCAAATATGTTTTTAGGATCCATTTGATGACCACTTTCACGCCCCGGGTATTTTCCGGCATGCAGCCCACCGGAAATTTGCATCTTGGCAATTATCTGGGTGCCATGCTGAACTGGATCAAGCTGCAGGAGACCCACGAATGCATTTACTGCGTGGTTGACATGCACGCCATTACCATGTGGCAGGATCCGAAGGAATTGCGGAAAGCCATTCTCGACGTGACGGCTGCCTATCTAGCCTGCGGGCTTGATCCCAAACGTTCCATCATTTTCAACCAAAGCCAGGTTGCCGAGCATGCGGAGCTTGCGTGGATTTTCAATTGCGTGGCACGGCTGGGCTGGCTCAACCGCATGACCCAGTTCAAGGACAAGGCCGGCAAGGATAAAGAGCAGGCTTCCGTTGGGTTATATGTATACCCAAACCTCATGGCGGCTGACATTCTGGGTTACAAGGCAACCCATGTGCCGGTGGGCGAAGACCAGAAGCAGCATCTGGAACTGGCGCGCGATATTGCCGGCAAATTCAATATGGACTTTGCCGATGCCATTCGCGAGGCCGGCTACGACGGCGATTTCTTCCCGCAGCCCGAGCCCTTTATTATCGGACCGGCAACCCGCGTCATGTCATTGCGCGATGGCACCAAGAAAATGTCGAAATCGGACCCTTCGGACCTCTCGCGCCTCAACCTGACCGATGATGCCGAAACCATTGCCCGCAAGGTCCGTAAAGCCAAGACCGATACGGATGGACTGCCTTCGGAAGTTGCGGGTCTCAAGGGTCGGCCGGAGGCTGACAACCTGACAGGTATTTATGCGGCCCTTTCTGGGAAGTCAGTGCCAGAGGTCCTTACAGAATTTGGCGGCGGGCAGTTTTCCCGGTTGAAAGACGCTCTCGCCGAGCTGGCCGTGGCCAAGCTTGGTCCCATCGGCACTGAAACCAAGCGGCTTCAGGCTGATGCAGCCTATGTTGAAGGCATTTTAGCGCAAGGATCCGGGCGGGCGCGGGCAATTGCCGCCCCAATTGTGCGGGAAGTCCGTAAAATTGTCGGTTTTGTTGTCTCCTAGTTTGAAATCATTCTAAAATGGACTATATGGAGTATAAAGGAATTCATCATGTTCATTCAAACCGAAGCTACCCCCAATCCGGCCACCCTCAAGTTCATTCCCGGGAAACCTGTTTTGCCAGGCTCAACGCGTGAATACCGGGCGGCAGATGAGGCCAATGAGTGCATTCTCGCCCAGCAATTGTTCACCGTTTCTGGCGTATCGGGTGTGTTTCTGGGGCAGGACTTTATCACTGTCACCAAGGATGGGGGTGAATGGCAGCATCTCAAGCCTGCAATTCTTGGCCACATCATGGACCACTATCTATCCGGCGCTCCGATGCTCGCTGGGGAGAAATCATTGAATACCACGGAAAGTGGTGAGTTCTTTGAAGAGGCCGACAAGGCCTTGGTCGGCACAATCAAGGAATTGCTTGAAACCAGGGTACGGCCTGCGGTTGCCCAGGATGGCGGCGACATTACTTTCCATGGTTTCAAGGAAGGCATTGTTTATCTCAACATGAAAGGTTCATGCGCCGGTTGCCCGAGCTCAACGGCCACGCTCAAGCATGGCATCGAAAACCTGCTCCGCCACTTCGTGCCGGAAGTGCTTGAGGTGCGGCCAATATAATTATCTGTTCTTGAAATGGGGTTTGCGCTTTTCCAGAAATGCAGCCATGCCCTCTTTCTGGTCGTCGAGCGCAAACGTTGAATGAATGAGGCGGCGTTCAAAGCGCAGGCCTTCGCTGAGAGGCGTCTCAAAACTGCGGTTCACCGCTTCCTTTGCCATCAAAACGACGGGTTGCGAATAGGCTGAAATTTTTGCCGCGATGGCGAGTGCATCCTCCAATAAGTTGCCGTCGGAAACAATCCGTGAGACAAGGCCGCAACTTTCGGCTTCCGCGGCGTCCATGAAACGTCCGGTCAATACCATTTCCATGGCTTTTGCCTTGCCGATGGAGCGGGCCAGGCGCTGGGTACCGCCGGAGCCCGGAATAATGCCGAGGGTTATTTCCGGCAATCCGAATTTTGCAGTTGTCGACGCAATGATGAAATCACACATGAGTGCCAGTTCGCAGCCACCGCCCAGGCAGAAACCCGAGACTGCGGCAATGATGGGTTTGCGAAATGAGGAAATCCTGTCCCATGTACCAAGAAAGTCATTGAGATAAACATCGGTAAAAGATTTATCCTTCATCTCGCGCACGTCAGCACCCGCAGCGAAGGCCTTTTCACTTCCTGTGATAATCACACAACCTACCAATGAATTTGACTGGTAGTCGGACAGTGCGGCGTTCAATTCTTCAATGAGTGCCGAATTCAGGGCGTTCAACGCCTTTGGACGATTGAGGGTGACGAGGCCAACGCTGCCTCGTGTCTCACTGATGATATTGTCGTAAGGCATGAGTTGTCCTATTTCTGGCAGGTTGGGCAATAGAAAGTGGAGCGGCCGGATTGCACTATACGGCGGATGGTTCCGTGGCAACCCGGCTTCTGACACGCCTCGCCCTCGCGGTCATAGACTGCAAAGCGCTGCTGGTAGGCACCTTCGCGGCCGTCAGCGCCAGCAAAATCCTGCAAAGTGGAACCACCTGCAAGAATCGATTCGTTCAAGATATCGCGCACGTGCCGCACAAGCTCATCCAGCTGCTGCGTCTTGCGCTTCAAGGTTTTGGCGGAACGCCTGGGGGAAAGCCCGGTGCGGTGCAACGCCTCACTCACATAGATATTGCCGAGACCCGCAATGATCCTTTGATCCAGCAGGGCTGCTTTGAGGGGCGCTGCTTTCCTTGCAAATCTGCCCGCAAGATATGTACTGTTGAATTCATTGCCGAGGGGCTCAACACCGATGTCCCTGAGCAGCTTGTGGGAGTGGCGTTCACTTTCCTTCAGCAAATCCATGATGCCGAACCGGCGAGGATCAGTGTAGATCACGCGCACCCCATCGTCGAGTGCCAGAACCACGTGGTCATGGGTACCGGCGCCGGTTTCGGCTGATTCGGATTTGTGGTAAAATTCGCCGAGCGACCTCGACTGGTGAGATACAACCGTGAAACGACCGGTCATGCCGAGATGGATCAGGAGATTGCTGCCATCGTCCAATGCCACAAGGATATACTTTGCCCGGCGTGTGAGGCCCATGATTTGCCTGCCGGCAAGTCTCTGGGCAAAATTCTCAGGAAACGGAAAACGCAAGCCAGAGCGGCGGATTTCCGCACTTTCAATGCGGCGACCCACAAGTACCGGGACCAATCCCCGCATGACGGTTTCAACTTCTGGAAGCTCTGGCATTGCCGTTAAGTATTAAGACAGTTGCGGCACCAGTTACAATAGAACTCGCACAGTGTTTGGTTTATGCTGGCTGGCTATGAGTGAACCAATTGAAAGCGATGTGCCTTTTGGTTTCCGCCAGGTCGGCGAAAACGAAAAACAGGGACTGGTAAACGAAGTCTTTTCGAAGGCTGCCGAGCGCTATGATCAGATGAACGATCTGATGTCGGGCGGCTTGCACCGCTTGTGGAAGGATGATTTCGTCACCATGCTCAACCCCCCACATGGCAACCATGCCTTCAAGGTGTTAGACGTGGCGGGCGGTACAGGAGACATAGCCTTTCGCATCGCCAGGGCAGGCGGCAGTGGCACTCACATTACGGTCGCCGACATATCGCCTGAAATGGTGGGCGAGGGGCAAAAACGGGCAGAACGCGAAGACCTGCTAGGTTCCTGTGATTTCACCGTTGGCAACGCAGAGAGCCTGGCATTCCCCAACAAAAGCTTCGATGCCTACACAATTGCATTCGGCATTCGCAATGTCACGCACATTGACCGCGCACTTTTGGAAGCCTACCGCGTATTGAAGCCGGGCGGAAAATTCCAATGCCTTGAGTTTTCGCATGTCGACATGGAGCTACTGCAGAAGGTCTATGACAGTTTTTCATTCACGGTCATTCCAGCTGTCGGCAAGGCGGTGACGGGCGACGGCCAGCCCTACCGTTATCTGGTCGAAAGCATTCGGACGTTTCCGAAACAGGAGCAATTCAAGGCAATGATCGTGGATGCGGGATTTAAGCGTGTGGCTTATCGCAACCTCTCGGGAGGAATTGTCGCCATCCACTCGGGTTGGCGCATTTGATGTTTTCCAGCTTCAAAAACATGTGGCGGCTGGCACGCGCGGCGCGTGTCATGGCCCGCTACGATTTCTTCCTGCAGGCAAGTCAGTTTGCAGATCTGCCGTGGCTGGTCCGGGCGGGAATTCGCACGCTACGGTTCGGCGCTTCGCGCCCAACGCAAGACATGCAGGGTCGTATTACCTCGGCCCTTTCCTCGCTGGGTCCAAGCTATATCAAACTCGGACAATTCCTCGCAACGCGACCCGACGTAATTGGGGCCAAGCGCGCTTTTGAATTGAAGTCCTTGCAAGACAAGCTGCCACCCTTCAGCATGGAAGAGGCGCGCAGCATGATACGCGCCAATCTCGGCCAGGATGTGGAAAGCCTGTTCACAGAATTCGGCGAACCCGTGGCCGCCGCTTCCATTGCACAAGTGCACCGGGCACGCACCACAGAAGGTATTGATGTCGCCGTAAAGGTGTTGCGGCCAGGGGTCGAGCAACGCTTCGCGGACGATCTCGACAGTTTCTTTTTTGCGGCGCGAGCCATGCAACGGTTTTCGAAGGATGCACGGCGCTTGCGGCCTGTGGCGGCAGTTCAAATGCTCGATCATTCGATGAAGCTGGAACTCGATTTGCGGATGGAGGCATCGGCCATTTCGGAGATGGCGCAAAATACGAAGGATGATCCAGGCTTTCGCGTACCCACGGTGGATTGGCCACGAACCGCAAAACAGGTGCTCACCACGGAATGGATCGATGGCACGCCAATTTCTGATATTGGCACACTCAGGGCGAAGGGATTCGACCTTAGGAAACTTGGCGATACCATCATCCAGAGCTTCCTGCACCACGCCATAAGGGATGGTTTTTTCCACGCTGACATGCACCAGGGGAACCTGTTCGTGGATCATGATGGAAAGCTGGTTGCGGTTGATTTTGGCATCACCGGTCGCCTTAATGAGAAGGAGCGTTTGTTTCTGGCTGAGATTCTCTATGGATTTATCACGCGCGATTACGTGCGTGTGTCACAGGTTCATTTTGATGCAGGATATGTTCCGCGCGACCAGAACCCCAATGATTTTGCGCAGGCCCTGCGGGCCATAGGCGAACCCATTCTGGGCCTGAAGGCCCACGAAATTTCCATGGCGCGACTTCTGACCCAGCTGTTTGATGTAACAGGGCAATTCAACATGGAGGCCCAGCCGCAACTGCTGTTGCTGCAAAAGACAATGGTAGTGGTTGAGGGTGTGGCGCGCACGCTGAACCCGGAGCTCAACATGTGGGTGACGGCAGAACCAGTGGTACGGGGCTGGATTGAACGCCGGTTGGGCCCGGTGGGCAAAATAGAGGACGTGGTTAATGGTGCAGGAGCCGTAGGCCGCCTGGCACTGATGTTTCCAGAGGTGGTTAATGAAATTGTCCAGGCTGGCGGCGTGCGACTGGACCAGCATAGCTTGAATTCCCTCGCAAAAACCCAACATAAGTCAATGCGGGTACAACGATTTGCGATGGTGGCGGGTGCAGCTGCCCTTGTCATTATTGCCTTGAAAACCCTGCTTTAAGGGCGGGGTATGTTTCTGCTAGGGTAAATCCATGGCCAGTATTTCGGGAAAGACCGTACTTCTCATCATAGGCGGCGGAATTGCCGCTTATAAATCATTGGAGCTCATCCGGCTGCTGAAAAAGCAAGGCGTCGGGGTTCGCTGCATCATGACCCGCGCGGCATCGGAGTTTGTGACACCGCTATCCGTGGCCAGTCTCACCGGAGAAAAAGTTCACGCGGATCTGTTCGATCTCACTGACGAAACGGAAATGGGCCATATTGAATTTTCCCGTGCCGCAGACTTGCTGGTAGTGGTTCCCGCAACTGCTGACTTGATGGCCAAGATGGCGCACGGGCACGCTAATGATCTGGCGTCCACCACCCTGTTGGCCACGGACAAGACTGTTTTGATTGCACCTGCCATGAATGTCAGGATGTGGAACCATGCGGCCACGGCGCGCAATCTGGCGCAACTGAAACGTGATGGCGTGCTGGTGATTGGACCCAATGATGGTGAGATGGCATGTGGCGAATATGGGCCGGGACGCATGGCCGAACCCCCCGAAATCGTTGCAGCAATTGAAGCCGCCTTAACCCCTACGTCACGCCCGCTTGCGGGTAAGAAAGTTCTGGTAACGGCGGGTCCCACCCGTGAAGCAATTGATCCGGTCCGCTATATCTCCAACTACTCATCTGGCAAACAGGGTTATGCCATTGCAGCTGCGGCGGTTGCACTTGGTGCCGAAACCATTTTGGTATCAGGTCCGGTCGACTTACCCATTCCGCCCGGTGTTCAAATGATTCCGGTCACCAGTGCTATTGAAATGCTGCAGGCATGTGAACGGGAGTTACCAAGTGACATCGCGATATTTACGGCAGCTGTTGCCGACTGGCGTGTCGCCCAACAGGCGTCACAAAAGTTGAAGAAGGGCACGGCCGGAGTGCCGACGCTTGAGTTTGTGGAAAACCCCGATATCCTGATGACCATTTCCAAAGCCTCACGGAAGCGGCCGAAAATCGTTGTGGGGTTTGCCGCAGAAACCGAGAATCTTTTGACTAACGCCCGCGAAAAATTAAACGGAAAAGGTTGCGACTTAATCATTGCCAATGATGTGGCGCCCGCTCGCGGTGTTTTCGGCGGTGACGACAACACGGTGCATCTGATTTCAGCGGCGGGCGATGAAACGTGGAAACGCATGTCAAAACAGGGTGTCGCCACGCGCTTGATGGACAGGCTCGCGACGATGCTGCTGGCACAAACGTGACTGCAGTAAAGATCATGCGCCTTGCAAACGCGACTGGTCTGCCGTTGCCGGTCTATGAGACAGCAGGGGCAGCTGGCATGGATTTGCGAGCTGCAGAAGATGCTGTATTGAATCCCGGCGCCCGCCATCTGATGCCCACCGGATTTTCGATTGCACTACCACCTTTCCATGAAGCGCAGGTGCGCCCCCGCTCTGGTCTGGCTGTGAAGCATGGTGTAACGGTTCTCAATGCGCCAGGTACCATCGACAGTGACTACCGTGGCGAAATCAAGGTGCCGTTAATCAATCATGGTACGTCAGATTTTGTCATCAAGCGCGGAGACAGGATTGCGCAAATGGTAATTGCAACGGTTGCCCATGTCAGCTTGGATGAAGTCTCGACGTTGGATGAAACGCGACGCGGAGCCGGTGGATTTGGCTCGTCTGGAACCGGCTGATGGCATTGACCTCAGAAGAACTCGAGCGTTATGCGCGTCATATTGTGGTGCCGGAAGTTGGTGGTCCCGGTCAGGCTAAACTCCTGAAAGCGCGCGTGCTGGTGATTGGTGCCGGTGGCCTTGGAGCACCTTTACTACTCTATCTTGCCGCTGCTGGCGTTGGCACGATTGGCATTTGTGATGACGACATTGTGAGCCTTTCCAACCTGCAGCGGCAGGTCATTCATACCACTGCACGGGTAGGGGAATTCAAGACCGCCAGTGCCCGCATGACCTTAGGCGAAATCAATCCACATCCTGAAGTCATCGAACATCGGGTTCGCATGGACGCGACCAATGCACTCGATATCATCAAGGATTATGACCTTGTCGCCGACGGAAGCGACAGTTTTGCCACCCGGTTCCTGGTGAGTGATGCATGTTACTTTGCCAAAAAAACCCTGGTCTCGGCTGCAGTCGGACAGTTCGATGGACAGATCTCGACCTATAAACCTCATGAAAAATCACCATCCGGTGAACCCTGGCCGACTTACCGTTGCTTTGTCGGCGATCTTCCAGCCCGGGGGCTGTTTCCAGCATGCGAGGAGGCGGGCATTATCGGGGCCCTTCCTGGCATTGTGGGTTCCATGCAAGCCATGGAAATACTGAAGGAAATCCTGGAAATTGGAGAAAGTCTGGCGGGACGCCTGATCATGTATGATGCGCTTGCAACCCGATTCTACGAGACACGCCTGACGTGGAATCCGGCCAATCCACTTAATGGCGTGAATCCGACAATCCTGTCTCTCAATCCCGGGAACTACATATAAAGATTTCTTTATATCGTTATTGCAAGGTGGGAATTGCCCTGCTATAGGCACTGGCTTCAACCCTTCTAGGAGCAAGCCCCATGGCCGCATTTACCGATTTTCACGTTGCTGACATTTCACTGGCCGAATGGGGTCGCAAGGAGCTCGACATGGCCGAGGTTGAAATGCCTGGCCTGATGGCAACACGAGCGGAATATGCCAAGGCGCAGCCCCTCAAGGGTGCCCGCATTTCCGGATCCCTGCACATGACGATCCAGACCGCGGTGCTGATTGAAACCCTCAAGGCACTTGGCGCCGACATTCGCTGGGCGTCCTGCAATATCTATTCGACCCAGGATCACGCTGCAGCGGCGATTGCGGCAGCTGGTATTCCTGTCTTTGCATACAAAGGCGAAACCCTGAAAGAATACTGGGCCTATACGGCCAAGATTTTTGAATGGGCCGATGGTCAGACGACCAACATGATCCTTGATGATGGTGGTGATGCAACACTCTACATTCTGCTCGGCGCCCGCGCTGAAACAGACCCCAAGCTCATTGCCCACCCC
>JANMKJ010000260.1:0-6894 GCA_031371945.1 Rhodobiaceae bacterium | reverse complement strand
TCAGGCATCACCCGCATGGATACGCCCGTTGCATTGGGCGGCCTGGCTTTGCCGCTTCTCACCCAGGTGGCCATCGTTGAACAGTTCGGCCGGGTAACCAACGCCCTTGGCTGGTGCTACGGCGAAGCCCAAAGCTGGATGTTTGAGGCCTGCAATGCCGACCAGGTACAGCGCCATATCCTGCCCATCACCCGGGGTGAAGTTCATCTGTGCTATGCCATCACCGAGGAAGATGCAGGCTCCGACCCCGGCGCCATCAGAGCCACGGCCATACGCCAAGGTGACCATTACCTTATCTCTGGCGAGAAGTGGCACGTCACCAGCTACAATCTCGCGTCCCTGATGATCGTCCAGGCCAAGCTGCAACATGGTGATCACTGCCTGTTCTTCTGCCCGGTTGATGCGGGCGGTGTAAAGGTCGTGCGCACCCCGTTGTACACCCACAACTACGACCACCATCACCCCATTATTTCCTTCGATAACGTCGAAGTGCCGATCACCGACCGCATCGGGGAGGAGGGCGCTGGCATGGCCTTCACCCATGCCTGGTTCCGCCGCGAACGTCTCATGATAGCGGCACGTTGCTGTGGCGCCATGGCCCGACTCATTGAGGAAGCCAGCGATTTTGCAAAGTCGAGAACGGTTTCCGGCGAGCCCATTGCCAACTACCAACTCATCCAGGCCATGCTTGCCGACTGCGTGGTGGATTTGCAGGCAGCAAGGCTGGTGACCTATGAAGCCGCCAGCGCCCATGACCGGGGAGACGATGTGAAAGCACTGCACGCCCGCTGCTCCATTGCCAAGCTCTTTGCCTCGGAGGCAGCATTCCGGGTGGCAGACCGCGCGGTACAGATATTTGGCGGTCGTGGCTACATGCGTGAAAACGTAGCCGAACGATTCCTGCGTGAAATCCGTGTCGACCGGATCTGGGAGGGAACCTCCGAAATCCAGCGCCTGATCATCGCCAGATCACTTTTAAAAAGAGGGCTTGAGGCCACGATCAGAAACAATTAGCATCTGAACCAACGTTCAATATCATGGCCACCAAGAGCCATAACATGGAGTAGGAAATGAAACTTACACGCAGATCGTCCCTTACACTCATGGCAGGTGCAGCCCTCGCCATGCCCTATGTCTCCCGCGCCCACGCCGAAGAGGAAGCAGTTCTCAATGTCTACAACTGGGTGGACTACATTGGCGAAACCACCGTTGAAGACTTCCAGACCGCGACCGGCATTCAGGTCACCTATGACGTTTATGACTCAACCGAAGCGATGGAAGCGAAAATGCTGGCCGGCAGCTCCGGCTATGACGTGGTTATCCAGGCTGGTTCAACCATCGAACGCTTCAACGAGGCCAAGACCTATCAACCGATTGACCGTTCAAAACTCACCAACTGGGCCAATCTTGATCCCGTTATCTTGAAAACAGTTGAAGGCTGGGATCCCGGAAACAAATTCGGCGCTCCCTACATGTGGGGTACCGTGGGCCTGACCTTCAACCTCGATATGGTGAAGGAGCGCCTTCCAAATGCCGATCTGACCACTCTCGATATTCTTTTCAAGCCGGAAAATGCGGCGAAACTTGCAGATTGCGGCATTTCCATTTTGGAAAGCCCCGGTGACGTGGTGCCGATGATGCTGGCCTATCTCGGCAAGGATCCGAATACCCTGAACCCGGCTGACTATGACGAAGTGGTAAAAGCCTTTGCCCCCATCCGCCAGTACATCAAGGCCTTCGATGCTTCCAATTACCTGAACGCCATTCCCAACAAGGAACTCTGCGTCATCAACAATTGGTCCGGAGATTACGCAACGGCCAAGGCCCGTGCCAAGGAAGCAGGCATTGAACTCAATCTCTCCTATATGATTCCAAAGTCCGGCTCGCCCGTATGGATCGACCTCTGGAGCATTCCGGCTGACGCCAAACACGTCGACAACGCCCATAAGTTCATCAACTACATGCTGCAGCCAGAAGTGATCGCCAAGTGCACCAACTACACAAACTATGCCAATGCCAACATCCCCGGAAGCAAGCTGGTAGACCCGGCAATCCAGGCGGATCCCGCTGTCTATCCCGATGATGAAACCAAGAAACGCCTGTGGACGGTAAAGACCTTGAGCTCTGATCTTGAGCGGGCCCGTACCCGCGCCTGGAGTACCATCAAGACCGGCTCTCCATCCTGACCCTGAAGGGGCCCGGCCTTCTGCCGGGCCTGTTTTTTGGAAAAGCATTTCGACATGAAGCCTGAAGCCAAGCCCGCCCCCTTTATCCAGATTGACAATGTCACCAAGAAGTTTTCCGATTTTGTGGCTGTAAACAATGTCAGCCTCGAAATCCAGAAAGGCGAGCTCTTCGCACTTCTCGGTGGTTCGGGTTGTGGCAAAACCACTTTGCTGCGCATGCTGGCGGGATTTGAACAGCCGAGCGAAGGCCGCATCTTCATCGATGGGCAGGACATGACGAGCATCCCGCCCTATGAGCGGCCCGTGAACATGATGTTCCAGTCCTATGCCCTGTTTCCCCACATGACCGTTGAAGCAAATGTGGGTTACGGCTTGAAACATGACAAAATGAGTGATGCGGAACGCAAAGACCGGGTGAAACACATGCTCGACCTGGTCCAGCTTTCGCAGTTTGGCGGGCGCAAGCCCCACCAGCTCTCCGGCGGTCAACGGCAGCGCGTGGCACTGGCCCGCGCTCTTGCCCGCCAGCCCAAGGTCCTGTTGCTGGATGAGCCACTGGGTGCCCTCGACAAGAAACTGCGTGAACACACGCAATTTGAAATCATGAACATCCAGGAAAAAACCGGCATCACCTTTGTCGTCGTGACCCATGACCAGGAAGAAGCCATGACACTGTCCACCCGCATTGCAGTGATGGACAAGGGCATCATCCGCCAGACCGGAACGCCAACAGAAATCTATGAATATCCAAAGACCAAGTTCGTCGCCGATTTTATTGGTTCGATCAACCAGTTTGACGGCACGGTAAAATCGCTCTCGAAAGACAAGGCCGTGGTGGCGTGCCCGCAATGGGGCCACGACGTGGTCGTAGGCCGCGAAGGCACAGTGGAAGTGGGACAGAACGTTTCGGTTGCGGTGCGGCCCGAAAAAATTTCAATCAACAAGAAAAAGCCTGCCAAGGGTCTCAACGCCGTCGAGGGGGAAGTGCTCGACCTCGGCTATTTCGGCAAGGATTCCCTCTACCGGGTCAGGCTGCCATCCAAGGCCCTGGTGCGGGTCAACCGGGTGAACGAGCATCGCGGCCACGAAAACGAACGGGTTGCCAACTGGCAGGACAGGGTATGGCTGTCGTTCGATCCAACTGCCGCAATCCTGCTGAAGGATTAAGTCATGGCCGGTGCTCTTCCAACCAATACCGGCCCGGTCACGACCGAATTGGAGTTGCCGGGTGCCAAGAAGGGTTTTCGCAACTGGCTGGACCGTGATGCCTGGCGCGACATTTCAATTTTCACACCCTACTTCTGGCTGATCCTGTTCTTTGTCTGCCCCTTCATCATCGTCATCGCCATGAGCTTTGCACGATCGATCATTGCCCAGCCACCCTTTGAATTTGGCAAGGATTGGCCTTACGTGTTCAGCGACAACTACGCCCGCCTGTTTTCCGACAGTGTGTATCTCCGCGGCTATCTCACCTCGCTCTATAACGCACTCATCGCCACCGGCCTGTGCCTGGTGCTTGGCTATCCCATGGCACTTGGCATCGCGCGGGCCCGGGGCGCCATGCGCAGCATACTCCTGCTGCTGGTGATCCTGCCGTTCTGGACGTCGTTCCTGCTGCGGGTCTATGCCTGGATTGGGTTGATGGGCAGCAACAGCTGGTTCAACAAGCTGCTCACCCCGGTGGTCAACCTGTTCCTGCCCGAAAGCATGGAATTTTCGTCAATCCCCATGATGAATTCCAACTTCGCGGTCATTCTGGTGGTGGTTTACTCCTACCTCCCGTTCATGATCTTGCCGCTGTTTGCAAATTTGGAAAAACTCGATTTCACCCTCAACGAAGCAGCCATGGATCTGGGCTCTAAACCTTTCCAGGTATTCCGCGATATTACCCTGCCACTTTCCATGCCGGGCATCATCGCCGGCGCCTTGCTGGTTTTCATTCCGGCAACCGGCGAACTGGTTATCCCCAGTCTTGTCGGCAACTCGGCTGATCCCATGATTGGTCGGGTTATCAACGACGAGTTTTCACTGAACCGCGACTGGCCCATGGCGTCGACCATTGCGGTGGCATTGCTCTTGCTGCTGGTGGTGCCCATCATGATCTACAACAGAATGCAGTCCAAGTCGGGCGAAGGGGTGACGTAATGCCAAAGCGCTCCACTTTTCTCATCACCTGCCTGGCCTTCGGGTTTGCGTTTTTCTATATCCCGATCCTGTCCATGATCTTTTTCTCTTTTAACAAGTCAAGGCTTGCCACCGTGTGGGGCGGCTTCTCGGTGGAGTGGTACTACAAGCTGTTCAAGAATGCGCAAGTTCTGAATGCCGCCACCCTGTCACTGGAAATAGCCGTTCTCAGCGCCACCCTGGCCACGATCCTGGGAACGATGGCAGGCATGGCGCTGGCTCGCTTTACGACGTTCCGGGGCCGTACATTCTTTGCAGGCCTCGTATCAGCGCCTCTCATCATGCCTGAAGTCATCACCGGCGTTTCCATGCTGCTGCTGTTTGTGTTTCTTGGCCGTTATATTGGCTGGCCCTCGGAACGCGGCTTCACCACCATAACTCTGGCTCACACGACGTTTTCACTGTCCTACGTTGCCATCATCATCCAATCTCGCCTCCAGTCTATGGATGTGTCGCTGGAGGAGGCGGCAATGGACCTGGGCTCCAAGCCGTGGCAGGTGCTGTTTGATGTCACCTTGCCGATTATTGCCCCGGCAATGGTTTCCGGCTGGCTTTTGGCCTTCACCATTTCGCTCGACGATGTGGTGATCACCAATTTCACGACCGGACCCGGTGCCACAACCCTTCCCATACTGATCTGGGGCAAGGTAAAAATGGGTGTAACACCTGATATCAATGCGCTGGCAACCATCATCATCAGCGTGGTGTCTGTGGGTGTGGGGCTGGCAGGCTATCTCATGTACCAGGGCGAAAAGCGCCGCGAACGGGATGTGCAAATGGCGCTGGCTGCCAACAAATAACCTAGTTGCTGCTCACCAGTTTTGGTTTTGCTGCTGGCTCTTCGAGGTCGAGGCTTTCGATACGCAGGCCGCGCTTTACGATCTTTTCAGCTGAAAGGCTGAGCTTTTCCAGGTCAGCATTGGCATTGCCAAAATGCTTTTGTAAATCGCTGACCCGTTCCTTGAGGCGGCCCACGTCTTCGAGCAAGCGCGTCACTTCAATCTTGATGACATGGGCCTGTTCGCGCATGGCGGAGTCCTTGAAAATCGCCTGCATGGTTTGGATGAGTAGCATCAGCACATTGGGCGAAGCGATGATGACCCGGGCCCGGTGCGCCTTCTGGATGACGTCTTCAAATTTCTCATGCAAGTCCGCGTAGATCGACTCGGACGGAACGAACATGATGGCGGTCTCATGGGTTTCCCCCATGATCAGGTATTTTTCTGCAATGTCCTTCACATGCTTGGACACATCGCCACGCAAGCGAATTTCACTGGCACGAATCTCGGCCTCGCCTTTTGCTTCACGCAATGCATTGAACGCCTCCAGCGGAAACTTCGCGTCGATCACCAGTTTCAGTTCGGAATCCGGCAGGTTGATGATGCAGTCCGGCCGCATGCCGTTGCTGAGGGTGGGCTGGAAGGCATAGGCCCGCGCATGAAGGCCGTCCCGGATGATGGCTTCCATGCGGCCCTGTCCATAGGCACCGCGTGCCTGCTTGTTGGAGAGAATGTCCTTGAGGGAAATCATTTCGGTTGAAAGCGATGTCAAGTTCTTCTGCGCAGCGTCAATCACTGCCAGGCGCTCATAGAGGTGGGTGAGGGACTGCGTGGTGCGCTCTGCCTGGTCGTTGAGGCCTACTCCCACGCGCTTGCCAACGAGGTCGAGGCGCTCGTCCAGCGTGCGCGTCAGGTGTGCCTGTGCCCCCTGTGATTGGTCGACGAAATTGCGCAAGGTTCCTGCCATTTCTGCCAGCCGGTATTCAAGGTCACTTGCCCGCCGCATGGTTTCCTGCGCTTCCGCCCGCCTTAACCGTGAAGTGCGCCAGGTCACAATCAGTGTGCTGAGGATCAGGACAAAGGCCAAGGCCGCGCCCGCCAGCAAAACCTGGAACAGGGTGAACGCCGAAGCGCCAATTTGGATGATAATTTGATCAAGTTGCATGGGACTACTTTAACCCGATTCGGGCTATAAAGTAGCGTGGCCCGTCCACACTCAACTAAGCGTGGACGGGCCCTTGACCCGCACAACTCGGGACGGCGACAGGAGCCGCACAGGTCAACTCGCTCACAAACAGGGTAGCTTAGGTTCCCGAAACTTTTCCCTCTCAAGAACCAGCTTTTGGCTGGCTATTCCCCGCTGGAATAACCAAAGGTTCGCTCCCGAACATGGCCTGAAGACGGGCTAAGCTGGGCGAACCCTAGGCAATATTGCGGCGAGATTGTGGGCATGTTTACCATAATGCCCATTTAGCGCCTACTGAGAATTGGTCTTAAACCATATAAGATCAATCGTTTAGTTGGAATTGGTGCGGTGCAAATCGGGCGCTGCAACGGGCACTGAAAATTCTTTGCGCTCAAAAAAATAAATTCCGAAACCGCGCGCAAATCCAAAGGCAATTTCATTGAAGATTTTAGTCATTGTCCCAATCCGAACTGGCAATTTCACATCTTATTTCGATGTATGCCCTTGAAATATGAACGAAATATTGCCGTTCAAGCGTTGGGATCAGGCGTCAGCCATG
>JANMKJ010000237.1:0-2141 GCA_031371945.1 Rhodobiaceae bacterium | reverse complement strand
CCGGGCGCGCGATCAAACCTCCGGTGCGATCAAGGCACTGCTCGGCCTCGCACCCAAAACGGCAAAACGTATTGGCGCCAATGGTGTTGAAGAAGAGGTTAGTCTCGATCTCATCGGCATTGGTGATAACTTGCGTGTTCGCCCAGGAGAAAAGGTGCCGGTAGATGGAGAAATTACAGAAGGGCGCTCTTCGCTTGATGAATCGATGGTGACGGGCGAATCCATGCCAGTCACCAAGGAAATGGGATCCAAGGTGATTGGTGGCACCATCAACGCCAGTGGCAGCTTTGTCATGAAAGCTGAAAAAATTGGCAGCGACACTATGTTGGCCCGTATTGTGCAAATGGTGGCCAACGCCCAAAGAAGCCGGGCTCCCATCCAACGTCTTGCAGATCAAGTTTCTGGTTGGTTTGTTCCGGCCGTGATTGGTGTCGCCGTCTTGGCCTTCACAACCTGGGCAATCTGGGGGCCAGAGCCACGGTTTGCCTATGGTTTGGTGGCAGCAGTTGCTGTTCTGATCATAGCCTGTCCTTGTGCTTTAGGTCTGGCAACGCCCATGTCTATCATGGTTGGAGTAGGTCGTGGGGCTCAGGCAGGCGTTCTCATTCGCGATGCTGAGGCGCTAGAGCGCATGGAAAAGATCGATACTGTAGTAATTGACAAGACGGGTACGCTCACCGAAGGAAAGCCGTCCGTTACGGCAGTTGCCACTATCGAGAGCCAGGATGAAAATGAATTACTGCGCCTCACGGCGGCTGTCGAACAGGCAAGCGAGCATCCGCTTGCCGCAGCCATCGTTAAGTCGGCAAAGGACCGCAAGCTCACAATTCCTAAGGTTATGGGTTTTGATTCTCCCTCAGGTAAGGGGGCAATTGGCATGGTGGAACGCAAGCGCATTGTTGTGGGAAATGCGAAATTCCTAAGCGAACTTAAGATTGCAACTGACGTCTTGGAGGCAAAAGCCGATGAAATGCGAGGCGATGGCGCCACCGCGGTATTTGTTGCCATCAATGGAAAAGTAGCCGGTATCGTGGGGATTTCCGATGCGGTAAAATCGACCACTCCTCAGGCTCTCACCGCGCTGCGTGAAGCCGGTATCCGAATCGTAATGCTCACAGGTGACAACCGCACCACTGCTGAAGCTATTGCCAGACGTCTCGACATCACTGAAATCGAGGCAGATGTTCTCCCTGACCAGAAGGCAGCGGTTGTCGCAAAGTTCAAGTCTGAAGGTCGCGTCGTGGCAATGGCCGGTGATGGTGTGAATGACGCTCCTGCACTTGCTGCAGCCGATGTCGGCATCGCAATGGGAACTGGTACGGATGTGGCAATGGAAAGTGCTGGTGTAACGCTTTTGCGCGGAGATCTCATGGGCATTGTTAGCGCCCGGGCGCTATCCAAGGCCGTAATGGGTAATATTCGTCAAAATCTGTTCTTTGCCTTTATCTACAATGCAGCCGGCGTCCCGATCGCAGCAGGCATCCTCTATCCGATGTTTGGCATTCTCTTATCGCCAATGATTGCAGCTGCCGCCATGGCCCTGAGCTCAGTAAGTGTCATTGGTAACGCTCTCCGGCTGCGCAATACAGCTATAGGTGCTAAAGTTGACGGTTAAACGGTAATACGTTTTCACACTTTTGAGTCACAATTTCCACGCTGGATAACATTCGTTCGAGAACCAATTCAGCATTTGATAGGAGCACGACATGGAGTATTTTATTGGAATTGTGGTGGCTGTTGCAGTGTTGTTGTACACGAAACTTGTAGGTTTCCACCGTGATCGGGCGCTCTATACGGTGATGGTGCTGGTGGTTGCATCCTATTACGTCTTGTTTGCCGTTATGAGTGGATCAGCTGCAGCAATAGGCTGGGAAATGCTAGTGTTTTCTGGGTTTGCATTCATTGCGGCAATCGGTTTCAGAATCAACCTCTGGCTCGCAGCCGGTGCATTAGTCGGGCACGGAGTTTTAGATTTCTTCCACACGGGGTTGATAGAAAATTCGGGTGTGCCCGCGTGGTGGCCAATGTTTTGCATGACGTTTGACGTTTTGGCAGTCCTGTATCTAGCTTGGCTGTTTCAACGCTTGGCAATTAACGCAAAATTTGCGCCCCTACCGACGAGAATTTGAAATCTGAAGTTC
>JANMKJ010000208.1:0-4342 GCA_031371945.1 Rhodobiaceae bacterium | reverse complement strand
TCTACCCGCTGCCGCACATGCCGGTGGTGAAGGACCTGGTGCCGGACCTCACACGGTTCTATGCACAGCACCGCTCGATTGAGCCATGGCTGAAAACCTCGTCACCCGTTCCCCAGACGGAATGGAAGCAAAGCCACGCCGACCGGGAACTTTTGGATGGGCTGTATGAATGCATCCTGTGCGCCTGCTGTTCAACGTCGTGCCCTTCCTACTGGTGGAATGGCGACCGTTATCTCGGCCCTGCCGTTTTGCTGCAGGCCTACCGCTGGCTGATCGATAGCCGCGACGAGGCGACAGGGGCGCGGCTGGATAACCTCGAAGACCCGTTCCGGCTGTACCGCTGCCACACCATCATGAATTGCGCCAAGGCCTGCCCCAAGGGGTTAAGCCCGGCAAAAGCCATTGCTGAAATAAAGAAAATGATGGTGGAGCGGCGGGTTTGACCGACGTTTCCATTGTCGGAATTGTGTTGCAGTGCAATAAGCGCTAATCCTTGCCCAGACTTTTCACCACAGGAAAAAAGCCCGATGACCGCCATTTCCCTCGACAGCTTCAAATCCCGCAAAACACTCAAGGTTGGGGCCAAGACCTATACCTATTTCAGCCTCAAGGCGGCGGAGAAGAATGGCCTCAAGGGCATTTCCAAGTTGCCCTACTCGCTGAAGGTGCTGCTGGAGAACCTGCTGCGTTTCGAAGATGGGCGCTCAGTGACCAAGGCCGACATCCAGGGCATTGCCGACTGGCTGAAGAACCGCGGCAAGGACGAAATGGAAATTGCCTTCCGGCCGGCACGGGTGCTGATGCAGGATTTCACCGGCGTGCCTGCGGTTGTGGACCTCGCGGCCATGCGCGACGCGATGAAGGCGTTGGGCAAGGACCCCACCAAGATCAATCCGCTGGCACCGGTTGACCTCGTCATCGACCATTCGGTGATGGTTGATTATTTTGGCTCAACCGGTGCATTCAAGAAAAACGTCGAAGCGGAATACGGGCGCAATGGCGAGCGCTATACCTTTCTCAAGTGGGGGCAGGGTGCGTTTGACAATTTCCGCGTCGTGCCGCCGGGCACGGGCATTTGCCACCAGGTCAATCTCGAGTACCTGGCCAAAACCATCTGGACACGGACGGACATTGAAAAGAAGAAGGCGGTCACCTACGCCTATCCGGATACGCTGGTGGGTACGGACAGCCATACGACAATGGTGAATGGCCTTGCCGTTCTGGGCTGGGGCGTTGGCGGCATTGAGGCGGAAGCGGCCATGCTGGGACAGCCTATCTCCATGCTCATTCCGGAAGTGATCGGATTCAAGCTCAACGGCAGGCTGCCAGAGGGCACCACCGCCACGGACCTGGTGCTGACGGTGACACAGATGCTGCGCAAGAAGGGCGTGGTTGGCAAGTTCGTGGAATTCTTCGGCCCGGGCCTTGCCGAACTTTCACTGGAAGACATGGCGACCATGGCCAACATGGCACCGGAGTATGGCGCGACCTGCGGCTTCTTCCCGGTCAACGCTGAAACCATTGCCTACCTCAAGGGCACAGCACGGCCCGCAGCCCAGGTGGCACTGGTCGAGAAATATGCCAAGGCCCAGGACATGTTCTGGACGCCGAAATCGCCGGATCCGGATTTCACCGATACCCTGTCGCTCAACCTGGCCACGGTGGTTCCTTCCATGGCCGGCCCCAAGCGGCCCCAGGACAAGGTCACGCTTACGGATTCAGCGCAAGGCTTTGCCCAGGTGATGGCCGACGAGTTCAAGAAGGCCGAACAGCTTGGCCAGCGCTTCAAGGTGGAGAATGCCAATTTCGACGTAGGCCATGGCGACGTGGTGATTGCGGCGATAACCTCGTGCACCAACACGTCCAACCCATCGGTGATGATGGCAGCCGGACTTCTGGCGCGCAATGCGGTGAAGAAGGGTCTGACTGCAAAGCCCTGGGTGAAGACGTCGCTGGCGCCGGGCAGCCAGGTCGTGACCGAATATTTGAAATCGTCAGGCCTGCAAAAGGATCTGGACAAGATCGGTTTTGATCTCGTGGGCTATGGCTGCACCACCTGCATCGGCAACTCAGGGCCTTTGCCTGAAAACATTTCCGATGCGATCCGGAAAAACGACCTGGTGGCAGCGGCAGTCCTTTCCGGCAACCGCAATTTCGAGGGCCGGGTCAATCCGGACGTCAGGGCCAACTATCTCGCATCACCGCCACTGGTGGTGGCCTACGCCCTGGCGGGCTCACTCAATGTTGACCTGACACTCGAACCCCTTGGCCATGACAAGATGGGCAATGCAGTTTACCTCAAGGATATCTGGCCGAGTGCCAAGGAAGTTGCGAGCGTGGTTCGCAAGCATGTGACCCGCAAGGCCTATGCCAAGCGCTACAAGGATGTGTTCAAGGGCGATGCGTCGTGGCGCAAGATCAAGGTGACCAAGGGACTGACCTATGCCTGGGATGATGTCAGCACCTATGTGGCAAGCCCACCCTATTTTGCCGGCATGAGCATGACGCCGCAGCCGGTTCGCAACGTGGCAGGAGCCCGGGTGCTTGGCCTGTTCCTTGACTCGATCACGACGGATCATATTTCGCCTGCGGGTGATATCAAGGCATCATCGCCGGCGGGCAAATATCTGGCCGACCACGGTGTTCCGAGGCTTGAATTCAACTCCTATGGGGCGAGGCGCGGTCACCACGAGGTGATGATGCGCGGCACATTCGCCAACATCCGCATCAAGAACCAGATGGTTCCGGGGGTTGAAGGGGGTGTGACGATCCATTATCCAGACGGCGTGCAAATGCCGATCTATGATGCGGCCATGCGTTACCAGGAGGCGAGTGTTCCGTTGGTGATTTTTGCGGGCCGCGAGTATGGCACGGGATCATCGCGTG
The DNA here is from genome assembly GCA_031371945.1 of Rhodobiaceae bacterium. Classification (GTDB taxonomy): domain Bacteria; phylum Pseudomonadota; class Alphaproteobacteria; order Rhizobiales; family Aestuariivirgaceae; genus Aestuariivirga. The sequence goes on along the minus strand of JANMKJ010000208.1, from coordinate 1,456 downwards.
ACTGGGCTGCAAAGGGCACGAAACTTTTGGGGGTTCGCGCTGTCGTGGCGCAGAGCTTTGAGCGCATTCACCGTTCCAACCTGATAGGCATGGGAGTCATTCCGTTGCAGTTCAAGGAAGGCGAGAGCTGGCAATCGCTCGGACTGAAGGGTGATGAAACGGTTTCGATCAATGGCCTGGCAGAGGGCTTGAAGCCCCGCTCGGTGATGTCTGTTGATGTGACGCGGGCCGATGGCTCAAAGGTGGCGGTTGAAGTGCAGTGCCGCATTGATACGCTGGACGAGCTCGATTACTTCATGAATGGCGGCATCATGCCTTATGTGTTAAGGAATTTGGCCAGCGCTGCATAAACAAAGTTGTGATGGCGACTTACCGCCTCGTGAGTGGCAATTTTGCGCGATTTCCCTTATCTTGAGGGCATGATACCGAGTCTTAACCGTCGCCATCTGTTAGCCTTTGGAGCAGCGTCCGCGCTGGCCGGGCCCAGCCTTGCCGCACCCGCGCGGCCGGTGATCGTTGAACTGTTCACCAGCCAGGGCTGTTCTTCCTGTCCATCGGCCGATGCCTATTTTCAAACTCTCCTGAATACGCCGGGCGTTATTCCGCTGTCCTATCATGTCGACTATTGGGACTACCTCGGCTGGCGCGACACGCTCGCAAGCGCTGAGTTTTCGCAACGGCAATATGACTATGCAAGTGCGCGGGGTGACAGGGATGTTTATACACCGCAGACCGTGGTTAATGGTCGCAAGCATTATGTGGGCAGCAATAAATCAGCGGTCTCGACGGGCGTTTCCACGGCGCGGAACGATGCTTCGTCGGAGTGGGTCGAGATCACCATGTCGGAAAACCACACCGATGTGATGATCGATATCGCTGCCAGTGCTTCGGGCAGGGACGGCACACTTTGGCTCATGGCCTTTGCACCCGCCATTTCGGTTGAGATCGGCAAGGGCGAGAATGCGGGCCTCACAGTCGCCTACGGCAATGTGGTGCGCAAGATGGTGCCCGCTGGCATGTGGCATGGCGAACAGGCCAGCCTTGTGCTGCCACGGAGCAGCGTTATTCCCGAGGACTGCAAGGGGTGGGTTGCCCTGTTGCAGGAGGGGAAAGTAGGGCCGATCATCGGCGCTGCCACGGGTGGCGTGGCCAAGCAATCGAGTTGATCACGGCATTCTCGCGCCCGATCACGAAATCGTTTTCAACCAATTCGAAACCATAGTTGAAAAACTCTCGTTCCTGCTGGTGTTAGTCGTCTTACACAAAAACACTCAGGAGAATTCCATGTTGAAGAAATCACTTATCGCATTGTCGTTTACATTGGCACTCGGCGCCACGGCAGCCTTTGCCGGACCAATGGTTGGCGGTGCAGAAATGTTCCCGGCCAAGAACATTATTGAAAATGCCGTAAACTCCAAGGACCACACGACACTTGTTGCAGCCGTAAAGGCCGCAG
>JANMKJ010000190.1:0-9898 GCA_031371945.1 Rhodobiaceae bacterium | reverse complement strand
CCAGCTGATGATGGTGTAAAAAACACCAAGGCCGATGACGGAATAGTAGAGAGACTGGGGAACGATGCGCTTTGCGTCGCGCGATTCCTCGGCGTAGTTAGGTGCCATTTCGAAACCAACCCATGACCAGAAGGCCATGAAGATACCAACTGCGGCAGCACCGGCACCAATTGCCACTTCGCCCACTTTTTGTTCAGCGACTGGAATTGTAACGTTAAATATGTTCAGAGATTCAGTTGAGAAGTTGGTACCAGACCCTGCAAAGATGACGCCGAAAGCGAAAATTGCGAGGATCAGCACTTCAAGAACCAACGCCACGCCCAAAATTTGCACTGAGAGCTTGACATCCCGGTACGACAGGAGAGCCGTTACGGCAATCATGAAAAGCGCCAGAACCAGCCACGGCACGTTGATGCCGAGATGGGCATTGAGCCACGAATTGCCGAAGAAAGCGAAAAGCCCGGTGAGGGATGCCTCGAAAATGCTGTAGCAGGCCAGCGACGTGATACCAGCTGACATACCGACTTCACGGCCCAGACCCTGGCTGATGAACGAGTAGAACCCGCCAACGGTTGAAACGCGGCCCGCCATTGCAGCGTAACCGATTGAAAAAACCGTCAGCACGATTGTGGCCAGCGCGAACGCCGCCGGTGTGTGGGTGCCGATGCCATATCCGGCCGCGAAGGGCACGTTGCCCAGCATAGCCGACATCGGTGCCGCACCCGTTACTGTGAGAAACAACACGCCAATCAGGCCGATGGCCTTGGCTTGCAGCATGTTGGGATTTTTGGATGAAACCTCGATTTCATCACGCATCGTTTTAGCTTGAGCCATGAAAGCCCCTCCATTCCCCTGTTGACGTTTTCCCCATAGGTTTTCCGCATATCCCCGCGGTACGTACTTATACTAAGGTCTAATTACTCACTTTGCCAAGCCCATGATTTCCACCAGTTCAAAACTCGACAGGACGTGGCAGTAAATCATGTTGATGATGGCCAGCTCCTGGTGGTGAAGGGCGTCGGACCCGGCGGCACAGCAGTCCTCAAGAACCACCACATTGTAGCTTTCATCGGCCAGGCTGCGCACCGTCGACGAAACACATTGGTCTGTAAAAATGCCGGCACAGATGACATTCTTGATTCCCAGGTTGTGCAGGATGAGCCGCAGGTTGGTGCCGGTCAGGGCCGAATCAGTTGTTTTGGTCACGACGATTTCGTCGCCAACCGGGGCAAGTTCCCCCACCACCTGGGACGGCAATTCATTTTTCGGCAACAGCAGGTTGTTCCAACCTGGCATTTTCTGGGACAGCGAACGGTCACGGCCGTCCGTGGTGTGGGAAGCGATGCGGGCGAAAATACATTCCACACCATTGCTTCGCGCCAGTTTCAAAAGCTCTGCGGTGCGGGGAATGACCGTTCCATGCATACGGTCGTGGAACGGCGTCCAAGCATCATATCTTTCCTGTTCCAACTTTGACAGGGTGGAACGGTCCGGCCGTTCGAGATAGGTGTTTTGAACGTCGATGATCAGCAGTGCCGTTTGCTTGGGGTTCAACAGCAAGTCATCGGGCTCGGGAGCGCCCTGATAGTAGATGGAGCGATAGGCAGTTTTCCACGACATGCTGGACCTCAGAACCGGTGAATGAACAGGCCGCGGCGCTCATAGGCAAGTGCTGCTTCCTCAACAAATTTAGCCATGCGTTCGGCCTTATAGGTTTGCCTGAAGGTCTGGGCCACATCGAGCAATACCTGCTTTGACTTGGCCCGACCCGGGCGCAGGAGTTCGTAAACGCTCATGATGAAATCCTGCGGCACGTCGACAAGTTCGCCAGCGCGTTCAAAATTCAAGGCCAGTGTCGGGCGTTTGGCGGCCCGGGAAATTTCCGCCTGGTCGGCGAGTGCCTTGGGCGTAATGCGCAGGTCCTCCATGGTGACGTCGCCCGCGATGACAGCTTCCAGGGTGATGTCGTCCAGCGACTTGCCGCGTTGCCCGCGGATTTCAGCGCTGCGGGTTTCGGCCAGGGGATAATCGGCAATGGTGAGCTTGCTGGTCATGACTTGTCACCCGTAAAGCGCACTTCGATGTTTTCCGGCTGTGCCCCTTCACGCGTAAGGCCCGTTTCTATGGCATAGATCAGGGCCACTCTTGCATGGTAGCGGGCCCCCATGGCTTCACCGCGGGTGGAAACCACAACTGGTTGGGGCATTTCGCCCAGGGCATAGGCTGCCGCATTGGCGCCAAAGCCCTTGTAGTGCTCCAGCTTGGTGATAGGCGCATTGGAGAAGAGCTCGAGATTGTTGTGGGGCAAGCGATCCCTGCTGTGGATGACGGCGGTTCCCTTGGCTTGAATGCCAATGCCGATACCGGAGCCTGCAAGTTTTGCGGCGGAAAGGCCGAGGAATGACGTATCCGCCGTATGCTTGAAACGCACCACGCGAGCTTTGAGACCGCGCTTTTGAATGGCGTCGATCATGTTCTTCAGCACTGCAGATAACCTGTGCCCGGCCGTAGTCTGGAACAGGTTGAGGCCAAAGGCGGGACTGATGCCAATGACAACTTCCTTCACATCACTGCCCTGCCCGGCCGGCCCGGTTACTCGGTACTGAATGCGTTTGGCTTCGTCCTTCTCGTGTAACGCTTCAGACCGCAGTACTTCCTTTTGATCCAGAACATCGCGAATGGAATTGAGTTCGAGGCGGCGCTCTTCCGACACCCGGTAACCGCTCCCCGGCCCCTGGTAATCATTGGGATCATTGACGGCACTTACGACCTTGCCTTTGCGGATCATGGCGGAGGTTTGCAGATAATCACCGGAGACGCGCAATTTCACCACCGAAAGAAGATTTCCGGCCTCTTCCTCGAAACCGCGCCTGGCCAATGCTTTGATGACATCGATAACCGTAATGTCGCGGGCCTTGATGGCTTCGCTGATGCCCGCCACATCGCGGGGGGTGTAGCTGCGGGTTTCATCGGAGCCCGAGGCCACGATAACGCTTTGCTTCATGTCTGCCGTAGGGGTGGCGAGGCCCAATTCTTCAAACACGGCGGATATCGCCTCCACGGCCCGGGACCGCAAATCCATGGCGCGGGATTCGGGCAGAGGCGTCAAGCCGCCATCGGCTTCGAAGTCGCGCTGCAGGACGAGGAAATCCTCCATCTCCTCACCATTGAAAAGTGAGGCGTTGAAGGAATTATCATAGGCGAGGATGGAACCGAAGCCGGAACAGATCAGATCGGACCCGGCAATAAGAAATGGCAGGATTTTTGCGCCAACGCGGATTTCTGATTCAGTTGAGCGGGCGTCGTTGCCGGACGCACATTCAAGATCGAGCCACACGGCAATCAGGTTTTCCGCCATCAATTCGCGCACACCACCCGGCACAGTTGCAGTAAGGGGTGCGCCATCTATGCCGCCGTTCTGGGTACCTTGCGCACCCATGCCGCGCTGCAGGCAAAGGCAGCGCGCTTCCAGATAAAGCAAAGACTTCGATTCATGAAAACCCATCAGCAGTTCCGAACCAGCACCGGAGGTGCAGCGCATCTTGATGCCGCGCGAGGCGTAAGCGGCTGCCAGAAAGGCTTTGGACCACGGCGTGTCATCGCCATCGATGAAGGTTTTTTCGGTGCCATAGACGGACACGGTTTCGGCGTAAGAAGTGAAGCCCGCCATGCCGATGCGAAGTTCTTCCGCCTCTTCACTGGAACACTGGAACAGGGTTCCCCAGCGGCCTACGGCACCGCCTACCGCACACGCTACAGCGTTGGACCAGGCATTGCGTGAAACGCGCATGGTGGTTTCGATTTCATCAAAGCCAAAGGCCACGGCAGTTGCCGCGTCAGCCGCAAGCTGCAGGGGATCGTCCTTGGCATTGGTCACATGGGCCTGGTTGCCGGGTGTCTTGCGGGCCCGCATCTTGGAATAGGCAAAGGCAATCTCCAGCGCATTCAGCCGGGACACCACGTCAGCCAGTTTGGCAGGCGTCATGCCATGGGCCAACCTGATGAGCGCGCTGCGCGGCACATTCATGTCCACCAGCATGCGAGCGATGAGTCCAGAATCCATTGCCATGGCCTCATCCACCATTTCGGGATCCAGATGGTGACTGGCGATGAATTCGTCGATCATGTCAAAGTCGTGGGCGAGAACCCCGTCCATGCTGGCGATCTTGCCATGGGAAACGCTTACCCCGGGCTTGGGATCGGCAGGGCTCCTGAAGGCAGAAAAGCCGTTTGCTGCATCTTCCACGGCAAACTTGTCCAGACGCAGGGGGCGCTCATCCCATTGTGCATAACGGCGCCAGCGATTTGGAGTGCTGCTCAAAGTCTTTGACCTCTCCCGACAAGAACCCATAGAGTGCGGGACGAAACCACGTGAAGTCAATACAGGAGAATTCGATGCCAGCCTTGCGCCATGTCTATCCAGCTTCCAATCAGTTGGGAGAAGCGGCCATCTGGCATGCAGCGTCCCAACGGTTGTTGTGGATTGATCTCTATGATCCCAAGCTGTTCATCCTCGACCCCGGGACCAATACGACCGAAATCAAAATCGTTAACCTCAAAGGCCCCCTTGGAGCCATAGCAGCCACGACAAACCCGGAATTACTGGTAATCACCCACCTGGAGGGTGTTTCCACACTCAATATTCATACCGGTGCCACAAAACTTTTTGCGAAGCCTGAACAAAACCGGGATGCGTTGATCTACAACGACTGCAAGGTCGATCACTTCGGCAGGCTGTGGGTTGGCAGTTCGCATTATCTCGATACGGATGCGCGGGGAGCTCTGTGGTGTATTTTGCCTTCGGGCGAATGCTTCCTGGGCGATACGGGCTTTGCCACATCCAATGGCCCGGCTTTTTCACTGGATAGCACGACCATGTATTTCAATGACAGCGTGGGCCGCCGCACCCTCACCTATGACATCAGCAAGAATGATCCGCACCCGCGCAACCGCCAGGTGTTCGTGAGCTACGCGGAAGACGAGGGCATGCCTGACGGCCTGACCGTGGATGCCGAGGGGTGCCTGTGGGTTGCCCATTGGGGTGGTGCGCGCGTCACCCGCGTCTCACCTGCGGGAGAGCGGCTGAAAGTGGTTGACGTGCCCGCACTTTTCACGACAACTGTTGGCTTCGGCGGAGTGGATTATAAAACACTGTATGTGACAAGTGCCAAGGCAGGCCTTAGTGCGGAAGCGCTGGCGAAGTATCCCTTGTCCGGTGATCTCTTCGCATTCGAGCCGGGCGTTGCCGGTGTGGCAGAACCACTGTTTGCAGTTTCCGCATGACCCTGACAGTTGCAAGCCGCCGCGACATTACCCTTGATGCCGTGCACCGCGTTGCCTGGAAGGGCGAAAATGTCAGCATCCACGCCACTGCAATGGCGAACATGGCCAAGGCGCGACAGCGCTTCATGGCGCTCATCGAAAATCCGGCCATTTCCGTTTATGGCGTAACCAGCGGATATGGCCAAAATGCCAAGAAGCGACACACATTGGAAGAGCGCAAGGTACATGCCAAGCGACCCCCCATTCAACAGGCGGCCGCCTGGGGTGACCCGCTGCCGGACCGGGTGACACGCGGCATCATACTTGCCCGGCTGGCCAATTTCATCGATGGCAATGCGGCGGTAACGCCGGAGGTTGCCGTGGCCGTTGCCGACATGCTCGACGGCAGGGCGTTGCCGACTATTCCCGCGCGTGGCCAGGGTGGTGCAGGAGAGATTCTTTCCCTGTCCCACGCCTTTGGCGCACTTGTTGCCGCAGCACCGATTGCAGAAAAGGACGTGCTGTCCTTGATCAACGGTTCACCAGCGGCGAGCGCCCTGGTGGCCGATACGGCGTTGGCGGCGCAGGCGCGGTTGGCGATCGCGATAGATGTCTTCGCCCTCGCGGCGGAGGCCTTCCACATGCCGCTTGCACATTTTTCAACCGAACTGGGCGAGTTGTGGAATAACCCCCACGACGCTTGGGCGCTGGCACAACTGAACGCGGCGATTGGCCAGGGCCACACCAATCCGCGCAGACCCTATCAGGCACCGGTGAGCTTTCGCATTGTACCGCGCATGCTGGGCCAGGCGCGGCGGGCTGCCGTCATGGCTGCCGAGATTGCGAATGAATCACTTGCCGCCATCACTGACAATCCGGTGATGCTGCCACCGGACAAGGATAACCCGCTCGGCCGCATCATCAGTACGGGCGGATATCACAATCCCTATTCCGTCATGGCCATGGATGCTGTTACAGCGGCAACCGTCAACCTCATCACCATTGCAGGGCGCTTTTCCGCCAAACTGCTGGATGGATCCGTGTCGCAATTGCCAGACCAGCTGGGTCTTGGCGGCTTGCCAGGTTACATGGGCTGCTTGCCGATGGCGATCGTGGGATACGAAGAAGAAGCCCGCATCCATGCTGCACCTACCCTTCTGCCGGGTTCGGAATCCGGCGGGTTCGGCCAGGATGATGTTGCATCGCCGGTGTTTATAGCGTGGTCAAAACAGGAGAAAACCGGGAGCCTGCTGGAGGCATCCCTTGCCAGCCTGGCCTTTATTGCACTGCGGGCGATGGATCACACGAAATGTACCATTCCACCCAAGCTGGAGAATCTCGCGGCCGAAATCCGGGAATTCTTGCCAGCAACTGATTCAGAACAGGTCCTGGGCCCCGCCGCCGCACAATTGGAAGCGACCTTTCGAGCCCGCGTGTATTGCTAAACACTCCATAAAGGTTAATCACATTAACGCGAGGGTTGCGGACTGTTGCAACCCTCAATTTTCACCAATTTTAATCAATGGCCAGCAGAGTATTTTCCAAATTCGGCACGTTTTGCCGAGGTGGGAGATGGATCGATGCAGTCCGGTGGGATGACGGCAGTTTTAAAGTATGTTGATGAGGAAGTGGTCAAGCGCCTGCTCAAGGTGCTGGACTTCACCGTATTCTTTGCCACGGCCCTGATCCTTTCCACGCTCTTCGCCCGCCAGCCCGGCGTTCCAAACCAGGGTGCGATCATTGGGTTGTTTTCCCTGGAAATCGCCTTCCTCTGCGTTTTTATTATTCGCGACCTCAAGCTCTATGAACCACAATACCTGGTCAATGGTCGTTGGATTTTTGGCAAGACATCCTCATCCATCCTGATTTGCGGATTTGCGACATTCGCTTTTGTTGACCAGCTCTTCATGGGCATGGACCAGATGTGGTTGACGTGGTGGGCGGTTGTCACATTTATATATCTTGGCGTCACACGGTTTGGTGCACAGCTCTGGGCCCGCCCCATTTCAAAGCTGGGCCGCTTTCGCAAGCGCATTGCCATTGTGGGTGGTGGCAAGGCGGCAGAAGATGCATTGCAGGCCTTGGAAGCCTCGCGCAATCTGAACTTTGAAATCGTCGGCCTGTTTGATGACCGCTATGACGCGCGCAGTCCCCATTCCATTCGCAAGCATGAGAAAATTGGCAAGATTACCGAACTGGCCAGTTATGCCCGGTCCAACCGCGTCGACCTCATCATTGTCGCCATACCGCTTTCAGCAGAATTGCGCCTTCTGCACATCCTCAAGAGATTATGGGAATTGCCGGTTGATATCCGCATCAGTGGCCAGGCTTCGAACCTGAAGCTGAGCCCAAGGGCTTATACCTACATTGGCCTGTTGCCATTGCTGTCAGTATTCGACCGTCCTCTGGATGGCTGGGGACTGTTTCTCAAGAATGTCATGGAACGGGCGCTGGCCTGCGTGGCACTCGTCTTGCTGGCACCGGTCATGCTGGGCGTTGCAATTGCCATTCGCATGGAAAGCGATGGGCCTGCCATATTCAAGCAGAAGCGCTATGGGTTTAACAACGAGCTTGTTGAAGTGTTCAAATTCCGGTCGATGTTTACCAACCTCACGGATGCACATGCCACCAAACTGGTAACCAAGGGTGATCCCCGCGTGACCAGGGTTGGACGCTTCATCCGCAAGACGTCGTTGGACGAGCTGCCGCAACTGTTCAATGTTTTGACCGGGCAACTGTCATTGGTGGGTCCCAGGCCGCATGCCACGCAGGCCAAGGCCGCTGACACGTTGTACGAACAGGTGGTCGACGGTTATTTTGCCCGCCACAAGGTGCGTCCCGGCATTACTGGTTGGGCCCAGATCAACGGGTGGCGTGGTTAAACATATACGCGCGAAAAACTTGAGCAGCGCGTCAAGCACGACATTGAATATATCGACCGGTGGTCGCTCATGTTTGACATGATGATCATTTTGAAAACACCGTTTGCGCTATTGAAAAGCGAAAACGCATACTAAATATTCGTATCCTTCAAAAAATCCAAACGGGCGCCTGGATTATGGCGCCCGTTTTTCGTTGTCAGGTATCGCTTACTTGGCTTTGAGTTCCATGGCCGACTTGTTGAGATGCATTTCGCATTCATCCATCTTGTTGGCTTTCATGGCATCCATGGCCATTGTCATTTCGCCCATGGCCATTTCCATTTGTTTTTTCATCATGGGATCGGTGGTTTCCTTCACCATCTTGTCCATCTTCATCATATTGGCTTCGTCACATTTCATCATTTCATCGGCAAAAGCCGGGGCGATTGAAAACATTGCGGCAACTGCGGCGGCGATGGCGAATTTAAGCATGGTGTGATTTCCTCGGTTATTTGAGACCTCATCGTCTCGAAAACCACAGTGCTCAATGACCTGATAACAAGCAAAACACGAACACGACATTCACCGCCACGTGATAACCAGTCATGGTCCTGATCACGAACCGCTGAACCAGTTGTAACCCTGGTCTTCCCAATAGCCGCCGGGATAGTCGTTGGTCACAAACATCGACATGATGTATTTCGGATTCTTGAAGCCGAGCTTGGTGGGCACACGAAGTTTCATTGGAAATCCGTATTTCACCGGCAATACCTTGTCGCGATAGGTAAGCGCCAGAATGGTTTGCGGGTGAAGGGCTGTAGCCATGTCAACGCTGGAGTAATAGTCGTCAGCGCATTTGAAGCCCACATATTTTGCCGTGGTATCGGCTCCGATGAGGCGCAAGAAATCGGCAAAGGGAACGCCACCCCACTTGCCAATGGCACTCCATCCTTCAACGCAGATATGACGTGTGATCTGTGAAACCTGTGGCAGTGCACGCAGCTGGTCCAGCGTCCAACTGTCCTTCTTCTCGATCAGTCCGCCCAGTTCAAGCTTATAGCCTACCTCCTCGACAACGGGAGCTTCGCTTTCACTGTAGAAACCGTTGAAGGGAAATGGGTCGGTAATATCGGCCTCGGTGTAGACGGGTGCCGGCTTGTTGGGATTGAAGATTGCAAGCTGCACCTCGTCATTCCACTTTGACATGGCGCCAAGGATGCGATCGGTGACCGAGGGATTGGTTGCGTCACATCCCGTGAGCATGGCAAGGGCGCCAAGGCTCAAGGTTTTTTTCATGAAAAGGCGGCGCTCAACATTCACGAGCGCCTTGGTTTGAGGCAGCAATAATTTAGTCTTCATGGCGGCTTGCCTCCACATCATGTTTGGTCTTGCGGCCCCAGCCGATGACCATGGGGATCAAGGTGCTGGGCACCAGCAGCACGAGAGCAAGGTGCAAAATGATGAAGGCGCAGATGGCCGTCATGCCAATGAAGTGAACGATGCGTGCGCCTTCATAGCCACCCATCACCACGGCCAGTTCCTGAAGTTGGACCGGCTTCCAGACAACTGCGCCAGACATGATGGTGAGCACAATGGCCAGCAACACGCCAATGTAGGCTGTTTTCTGCACGGCATTGTAATGGGTGGCACTGTGGGGCAGCTTTCCTTTGATAGCCTTTCCCATGTCAGTCAAAACTGACGCGGGCGTGACGGGAGTAAACCGCTTCCGGAAATGCCCCGAGGCAAAGCCGATAACGAGATAAACCAGGAAGTTG
>JANMKJ010000179.1:0-3037 GCA_031371945.1 Rhodobiaceae bacterium | reverse complement strand
CCTTCCGCGGCTTTGCCTTCCCTTCCGGCCAACTTGCACTCGCATCCACAATCGCACTTTGCCGCGCCATCGGATCGTCCATCACGGCCAGTTCCACCGCCTTTAACCGCTTCACCTCATCGCGCAAACGCGCGGCTTCTTCGAACTCCAGGTTCGACGCCGCCTCTCGCATTTTCTTTTCCATGTCGGCCAGCACGGCTTTCAGGTTGTGTCCGACCAGTGGCACGTCCGCGCCTTCGACTTGCACGTGGTCCTGTTCGTAGACACTCTTCATGATGTCGTTGATGTTTTTCTTGATGCTTGTCGGCGTGATGCCGTTGGCCGTGTTGTAGGTGGTCTGCTTTTCGCGGCGGCGGTCGGTTTCGGCTATGGCGCGTTGCATGGAGCCGGTGATCTTGTCGGCATACATGATGACGCGGCCGTCGATGTTTCGCGCGGCGCGGCCGATGGTTTGTACCAGTGAGGTTTCGGAGCGCAGGAAGCCTTCCTTGTCAGCGTCGAGGATGCAGACGAGGGCGCATTCGGGAATGTCGAGGCCTTCGCGCAACAGGTTGATGCCGATGAGCACGTCGAAGGCGCCGAGACGGAGATCGCGGATGATTTCGATGCGCTCGAGCGTGTCGATGTCGGAATGCATGTAGCGCACGCGAACGCCTTGCTCGTGCATGTATTCGGTCAAGTCCTCGGCCATGCGCTTGGTCAGCACCGTTACCAGCGAGCGGTAGCCCTTGAGGGCCACTTCCTTCACCTCGGCGATGAGATCATCAACCTGGGTTTTTACGGGTCTGATGATGACGGGGGGATCAATGAGGCCGGTGGGACGGATGACCTGTTCGGAGAAGGCACCGCCGGTCTGGTTCATTTCCCACGAGCCCGGCGTGGCCGACACGCAGACGGTTTGCGGCCGCATGGCTTCCCATTCTTCAAAGCGCAAGGGCCGGTTATCAATGCAGGACGGCAGGCGGAAGCCAAACTCAGCGAGTGTCGCCTTGCGGTTGAAGTCGCCCTTGAACATGCCGCCGATCTGGGGAATGGCTACGTGGCTTTCATCGACGAAAACCAGCGCATTATCCGGCAGGTATTCAAACAGGGTTGGCGGCGGTTCACCGGGCTTTCGGCCGGTGAGGTAGCGCGAGTAGTTTTCAATGCCGGCACAGGAGCCGGTGGCAATCATCATTTCCATGTCGAAGGTGCAGCGCTGCTCCAGCCTCTGGGCTTCCAGCAGGCGGCCTGCGGCATTGAATTCGGCCAGGCGTTTTTCCAGGTCGAACTTGATGCGGCGCACGGCCTGCTCAAGCGTGGGCTTGGGGGTGACATAGTGCGAGTTGGAATAGATCTTGACCAGTTCAAGCTCGGCCTGCTTCTGGCCGGTAAGGGGATCGAATTCGGCGATGCTTTCAATCTCGTCTCCGAAAAATGAAAAGCGCCAGGCGCGGTCTTCAAAGTGGGAGGGGAAGAGCTCGACCGTGTCGCCGCGCACGCGGAAGGAGCCGCGGATGAAGTTCTGGTCGTTGCGCCTGTAATGCAGGCGGACGAAATCCGCCAGCAGCTGGCGCTGGGCGATGCGCTCGTTTTTCTTAACCTGGAATGACATGGCGGAATAGGTTTCGACATCGCCGATGCCATAGATGCAGGAGACTGACGCCACCACGATGACGTCATCACGCTCGAGCAGGGCGCGGGTGGCCGAGTGGCGCATGCGGTCGATCTGCTCGTTGATCGAGCTTTCCTTCTCGATGAAGGTATCGGTGCGGGCGACATAGGCTTCGGGGGTGTAGTAGTCGTAGTAGGAGACGAAATATTCCACGGCGTTTTCAGGAAAGAACGAAGCGAACTCACCGTAGAGCTGGGCCGCCAGCGTCTTGTTGGGGGCAAGGATCAGGGCCGGGCGCTGGGTGGCCTCGATGATCTTGGCGACAGTGAAGGTTTTGCCGGAGCCCGTCACCCCCAGCAGCACCTGGTCGCGCTCCTTGTCATTGATGCCTTGCACCAGCTCGGCGATGGCCGTTGGCTGGTCGCCCTTGGGCTCGAAGGGCGAGACGATCTTGAAGGGGCGGCCGCCATCGGATTTGGGCGGCTTGACGGGCTTGAACGGGGTGAAGGTCGACGGGCTCACGAATTCCGGGCGGATCAGGCCCGGGCTCGCGTCATGCGGAATTTCCCCAGGCATTGCGAGGGGTGCTTCGGCGTATCCGCCTTCTTGTCGTGAATGGCCCATGGCCTAGATATAGGGACTGGTGGCCTCGAGGCCAAGGGCAGCTGATGACAGCATGGTGTCAGCAGTGGATCAGCGCCGGCGCATGGACCAGGCCTGGATGGCCACCGCAAACAGGCTGGCTACCGCCATGAACCAGAAGACGGCGAAGGGCCAGTTGGTTTGCAGCGAGCCTACGATCTGGGAGGCGGCGGAACCGAAGGCCATTTGGGTGAAGCCCGCCCAGCCTGCGGCACTGCCGGTCATGCGCTGGTCAACCGAGATGGCACCTGCCGTGCCGTTGGGAATGGTGAGGCCGTTGCCGAAGGCCGCCAGCGACATGGGGATGAAAAGCGTGGCGGGTGACAGCAGGCCGGACACGGCGGCGGCGAGGCACAGGAGGCCACCCAGCAGGGTGACGATGCAGCCCGCCAGCATCAGGGGATCAATGCCAAACCTGATGGTGTAGCGGCCGGAGATGAAATTGCCCGCCATGTAGGCAGCCGAGATGGTGACGAACCACAGGCCGTATTCGAGGGGCGTGCGTTTCAGGATGTCCATCATGATGTGGGGCGCACCACCGAGGAAGGCGAAGAACACGCAGGATGTGAACGACAGGGTGAACACGTAGTTGCGGAACCTAGCCAAGCGGAACAGGCGGGTGGCGTTCTTGAAGAAATTCTGCGGATCGGTGCCCTTGGCGTGGTGGGTTTCGTGCAGGGTGGCCCAGGATGCCGCCAGCACGATGGCACCGATTGCGGCCAGCAGCGCAAAGCCGATGCGCCAGCCCGCATATTGCTCCAGTACGCCGCCAAGCACCGGGGCCACCATGGGGGCCACGAC
>JANMKJ010000095.1:0-2433 GCA_031371945.1 Rhodobiaceae bacterium | reverse complement strand
ACGACGACTGCGGTGCCATAGACTTGGCCGATAAATTCATGGATTCGGGAGCGGCTTTCGGCATGCGGGCAAATGATGAGAACTCATCCACCATCCGGCCAATATCCCCCACCTGGCGGATGATGGTGTCAGTGCACTGTTCAAACACCTGGCGATCGGTAGTAATTTCCTTGCTGTACTTGCGCTTCAGGCGTTCCGCCGAAAGTTGGATGGGTGTCAGCGGATTTTTGATCTCATGGGCAATGCGCCGGGCAATGTCGGCCCAGGCCGTGTTGCGCTGAGCCGAGACCAGGTCGGTGATGTCATCAAACGTCAACACATAGCCGTGCTGCGCATCGTCGGAAAGCTCGGTGGTGATACGGGCCACAAAACTCAGGTCGCGCCCCTGCAGATGGGTTTCGACTTGGCCCTCCGCAAATCCCGAAGGCCGCGATTTCGCTAGTTCAAAAAGCGCCGCAAACTCCGGAAGTGCCGAACTGAAGGTCTGACCCAGAAGCGCCTGTTCGGGAGCACCCAGCAGATGCAATGCTGATTTGTTGGTAAGCGTTATTTTCTGGTCGGGACTGACGCCGATGACCCCGGCACTCACGCCGGCCAGCATGGCTTCGGTGAAGCGCCGCCGCTCATCCAGCTGGTCATTGGTTTTGATCAATTGGTCACGTTGCTGTCCCACCTGGTCGGTCATGAAGTTGAAGGTGCGGGCCAGCGTATCGAGGTCGCCAATGCCCTCAATGGTGCTGATCTTGGTTGAAAAATCACCCTGCGCCACCCGCCGTGAGGCGTCGAGCAGGCGCACGATCGGTGCCACCAGCCGGTCTGAAAACCACAAGCCAATCCAGATCGCAGCCAGCAGAAACACAAAGGCCACCACTGCATACATCAGGGCGAAGGTGAGCTGAACCCCTACCCGCTGGCCGAGCAGCTTGTCATACTCGGCCTTGGCCTCGCGCGTCTTGGTGAGTTGCTCGATGACCGTTGGCGAAATGACCCGATAAACATAAAGATATTGGCCGGGAAACGCCTGCAGTTTGATGAGTGCGCGCACCAGGTTGCCACCCTGGCCGGGCGGAATGAGAACCAGTTCGCCCTTGTCGGCTTTTGCCATCATGTCAGGCGTGGGTGCGAGAAATTTCACTTTGTCGTTGGCTGTTACGTTCACGTCAATGCGCTTGTGCTCCTGGTCGAAGACAAAGGCACCGACCAAACCGCGTAAAGCCGCATGCCGGGCCACACGCCGTACAAATTCGGCCCGGTCACTGTCAAACAGACCCTTCTGTTGATTGAGATCGGCCGAAATATTTGCAACGTCGGCGCGGGTCGCCTGGGCGGTATTGGTGACATATTCTTCAGCAACCGTAACCGCTGAATTGACGATGGCCTGGGTGCGCTGGGAAAACCAGGTATCAAGTCCCCTGTTAAGAGTGACGAAGGCGAATACGGCAACCACGATGGCGGGGACGATGGCAATCAGGCTGAACAACGAAATCAGGCGTATGTGCAGGCCAGCCCCAGCCGTGCCTTTCCGCCGTTCTTTGAACAGCACCAAAACTTCGCCGCCAATCATGGCCGCCATGACAAAAAACAGTCCGGTGTTGAACAGCAACAGGGCGGTAGTAACACCGGCCGTAGGCGTGATCGGCGTGAGGCCGGTCAGGATGCTAAAGGTGGAAACGCCGCTGACGATGCCCAGCACCACCAGCGCAAAGCCCGCCCAGCCGGTTAGCCTGCGTATCTTACTTGAAATGCGTTCTTCGTTGCGTTCAACCATGGACCGATTTCACCACTACTGTTGCCTGAAATCAACACTAATAGTGGCAAATTTACGACAGTTTTGACTATTGCAGGCCGCGAATGCTCTTAACATTCCGGCTCCGCAGTTTTGTACGCAAGGTATTGCGGTTAATGCCCAACAGGTCGGCCGCTCGCAGCTGGTTGCCGTTCGTGGCCGTGAGACTGGCACGCAGCAACGGCGGCTCCACTTCTGCAAGAATACGCTCGTAAAGCCCGGCTGGTGGCAGGTTCGAACCAAACGACGCAAAATAGTCCGATAGATAATTTTCAAAGAATTCAGCAGGCTGGTCAAACGTAGTCGCATGCCCGTTCTGAATTTTGGCCGGAGGATTGGTCGCCAGCTCGCGGTTCACCGAGCTCGCAGTAATGGTGTCATCACTCTCCATGGCCATCAGCCGTTTGATAACGTTCTCCAGTTCCCGTACATTTCCCGGCCAACGGTAGGTTTGCAATGCTGCCACTGCTTCCGGTGAAATTTCCTTGCGCGGCAGGCCTTCGGTCGAAGCCCGCTCGAGGAAATGCCGGGTAAGATCAGGCAGGTCTTCTATCCGTTCCCGCAATGATGGAATTTGCAACGGCACGACATTCAACCGGAAGAACAGGTCTTCCCGGAACTGTCCCTGCGTAATGAGCTGGCGCAGG
>JANMKJ010000093.1:0-2081 GCA_031371945.1 Rhodobiaceae bacterium | reverse complement strand
GGCCATCCGCCATGAAATCGGGCCGGTTGTCGCTCAGGCCCTCACCCATGTCGTGGAGCAATAGATCCGTGAACGGATGAAATGTCTGGTTTGACAGTTCGGGCAAGCCTTCGACCTCAGCGGTCTTGAGGGTTGGCATGTGGCAAGCCGCACAGCCAAGCTCGCGGAACACCTGTTCGCCACGCTTCACCGCTGGGTCATAGGGGTTGCGTTGTGCCGGTACGGCAAGCGTCATGGTGTAGAGTGTCAGCTTTTCCAGGAACTCGTCGCTCAATTCGGGGGTGCCACCGGATATGGCTTGCAAACAGTCGGGCTGGGCTGCCGTGCATTTGTTGCTGGAAACAAGTGTGGTTGTAAGACCAATGTCTCCAGCTGCCGCGGATGCATTTTGTTGGAGCAGGTTGGGCTGGTTGGCCTTCCAACCGAAGCGTCCAAGGGAAGTTCTGCCTTTCACGGTGTCCCAAACTTCATTGGGCCTGCCGGAAATTCCATCGCCATCCCGGTCGTCAGGATCGGCAAGGGCCAGAAGTGTCGCATCAGGTACCCCCTGCAGCAGGCCTAGACCTATCATGTGGGGTGCCACGCGCGGCGAGATCATGAGATCTTTGCCAAGCGGGCCATAACCCAAATCGGTTATTGAATAGCTCGGCACCCGCAGCGAGAAAGTTTCACCATCGCCATAGGTGCCAGGCTTTTCAACGTAGGAAATCTTGGTGTGGCCTTCGGGTGCCACGTGCAGGATGGCGCGCTCGCTGAGCTGATCGCCATAGACAGGATCGGGATTGACGCCACCGTGATCGCCCACGCCCGGTATGCTGATGCGCAGCAGCATGGATTCCATGGCATCGGTATTATTCGCTGGTGGCTGCCCGCGACCATCCTTGGTGTGGCAGCCATCGCAGGAAACGCGGTTGAATAGGGGGCCGAGGCCATCAAAGCTTTTGACTGACGCTGGCGCTTCCACCCAGTTGGTGTTGAACAGCCTGTTGCCAAAGGAAAAGGGGCGTTGGTGTTTTTTCGGACTATTGGGTGTCTGAAACGAAAACGCTGCATCTGATGCAATGGGCCGCGTGCCATCACCGCCAAGCTGGGCGGTGAGGGGCACGGCCAACAGCATTTCCCGGACAGAACGGACGCTGGCTTCACTGGTAAGAACCAGAAGTGAAACCAGCGCCAGAAGTGTTGCCGTTATGAGTCTGCGGCCGCGCATTAGCCAGTTGGAATCAGCACCAACACACCAAGTTTGCTGCCCGCATCGGTCAATCCTGCGCCCAGTGCCTGCAATGCAGTAACCAGGGCCTCAGCGGCATTGCGTTCGGGCGAACCTTTTGGCTTTGCCAGAACCTGGTCCCAGGGATCGCCCAAGGCTTGCACCTTTGCTTCAGCATCGGCGAGCAGCGCATCAATGCGATCTGCGAGGGCTGCGTCCTGTGCCCGCACGAGTTCGTCGAGGCCGGCACGCTTCTTGTCGTCGCTGTCACCGGTCCAAACCTGCTTGATGCCTTGCAGGTCATAAATGAAATCATTCTTGGTGTTGTCGGAGAAGCAGGAGTGTTCATCTTCCTGGTCGCCTGAATCAAGGGCTACGGCCAGGCGCTCTGACATGAATTCAAAACCTGCCAGTATGGCCATGCCATTCACCATGCGGCCGATAGCTTCGCGTTCCGGCATGGCCTTGAGTTTTAAAGCATAGTTGTTGGGTTCATCGAATTCCCAGGCTTCTTCAAGGTTATGGAGCTCCTTGGCGAGGTGGTCCGTAGTGAGTTTCAGGTAGTCGCGGCGGCGGTCGTTGTTGCCTTTACCTGGATCAAAGTCGGTGGCAGGACGCTTGCCCGGGCCGTCAGCCGAAAGATCCTGTCCCCATAGCAGGAACTCGATGGCGTGCCAGCCAATGGTCACATCCGCTTCGTCCTGTTTCTGGTTCGCAGCTTCCAGATCATCGGCACTGATTTTGAACTTGGGATCATTGATGATGCCAGCCTCGGGCTTGCCATCAACATAGTCGACATAGGCCTCGTTCATGGGCCAGGCATTGATTTCACCTTCCACCCTTTCAATCGGGCCATCGTAAAACCGGAAGG
>JANMKJ010000088.1:0-7894 GCA_031371945.1 Rhodobiaceae bacterium | reverse complement strand
GCGCATGAGGTAAATGCCTCTATCCAGGCTCACCAATCCTTCTTCATCCCATCCATAACTCACATGCCCCAGTGATTTCAGCAATTTCAACATGGGCAAGCGCTTGTGGGTGAGTGTCTGGCACAGGTAGAGGCTGGACGGGAGCCGCCAGATGCTGCGGTTGATAAGCGCCTTGGATCCCACAATCACCCGCCATCCCCGCTCCAATGCCAGCACGCCCTGCAACAGGCGCGCATCAAACTCGCGGGAATGGATTTCAGCAGGCAGTATAAGGGTCTTTTTCATATCCAATATTCAGGGAGCCCCGCGCGTGCCAATAAAACGTGGTGGGCCCGCCAGGATTTGAACCCGGAACCAGACGGTTATGAGCCGTCAGCTCTAACCATTGAGCTACAGGCCCTCCACGTAAACGCAGTGGCTACATCAATTCGCTTGCGTATGCTATAGGGCAAGTGATGTTGACACAGAATCTCTCTCCACAGGCCGCCGTTGACCAACTCGTGGCGCTGCATGCCCAGGCCACCGCCAGCCTGAAAAGCTGCCTCGACCGGTATTTCAAAACCCGCCAGCCGCCAAGCGCTGAAGAACGCCGCACTTTTTGCTATCCGCAATTGCGCGTCTATTATGAGGCCCAGGGAGTGCAGCCCAACATTGCGCGAGCCTTTGCAAAATTCCAGGGCTCGGGCACCTATGTTACAACCATAACCCAGCCTGCGCATTTCCGCCGCTACCTTACTGACCAGCTCACTCATCTGGTCAAGGATTATGCGGCCTCCATTGACGTCACACTGTCCGACCAGGAAATTCCTTACCCCTACGTCCTTGACAAGGGAGACGATTTGGGTGGCGAAGGAACCACGGCGGCTGAGCTTGCCCTCCATTTTCCGGTGCCCCGGCTTGCGTTGGTTGGCGACGAAATTGCTGACGGTCAATGGGACCATTCCCCAGGCCATTCCCTGCCGCTTGCGATGTTTGATGCTGTTCGGGTGGATTATTCACTAAAACGCCTGCAGCATTACACTGGCACCCACTGGCGCGATATGCAGCCCTGGATACTTCTTACCAATTACCACCGCTACGTCGACCAATTCATTGCCTGGGGCGTAAAGCAGCTCGGCCAGGACAGCCCCTATGATTCCCTCCACATTCCCGGTGGCGGCATCATCTTGCGCGGCATGGATGCGCCCGCCGTTGATGCCATCATCAGGGCCTCGATCTGGCACCGTTTCCAGATGCCTGCCTACCATTTGAAACGCAAGGACGGCTTGGGTGGCGGGGTCACCCTCGTCAACATTGGTGTGGGCCCCTCCAACGCCAAAAACATGACAGACCATCTGGCGGTGATGCGCCCCCACTGCTGGCTCATGATTGGCCATTGCGGCGGCCTGCGGCAATCCCAACGCATCGGTGATTATGTTCTGGCCCACGGCTATCTGCGGGAGGACAAGATACTTGACGCAGTCGTGCCACCCGCAATCCCAATTCCCGCACTTGCAGAAGTGCAGGTGGCACTCCAAGCTGCAGCTGCTGGCGTAACTGGTGAAAGCGGTGAAGCACTCAAGGCCCGGCTGCGTACCGGAACTGTTGTGACCTATGACGACCGCAATTGGGAACTGCGCTGGAGTCTCGAGCGCAAGCGCATCAACCTCTCCCGCGCAATCGCCGTGGATATGGAATCCGGAACAGTTGCGGCCCAAGGCTACCGCTTCCGCGTGCCCTACGGCACGCTATTATGCGTGTCCGACAAACCTTTGCACGGTGAAATCAAGCTTCCTGGTGCTGCCAACGCGTTTTATGACCGGGCGGTCAGTGAACATCTGATGATCGGGCTTTCGGCTCTCGACCGGATGCGTGGTGAATTGAGCCAGCTACATTCGCGCAAACTTAGAAGTTTTGACGAGCCACCGTTCCGTTAATTCGCCCTGACCTTGCCGCAATCCTTCGCCACATAGCCGCAACATTAATTTTCCGGGAGCAATCTTCACATGCTTAAATCTTTAATCGCCGCCAGTACCTTGACCCTAGCGATGGCTTTCCTTGCACCTGCTCAGGCCGAAGACGCCAAGCTGGTGCGCTCGATTTCCCTGTCTGGCCACGGCGAAGTGCGCACCGCCCCGGACATGGCCGTCGTCACCGTGGGCGTTATCAGTTCCGCCCCCACGGCACGCGAAGCATTGGATGCCAATACCAAATCAATGGAAGCGATATTTGCTTCCCTGAAGCAGGCCGGGATTGAACCCAAGGATCAGCAAACTGCAAACTTTACAATCAATCCGCGCTATGATTACGGCCAAAACAATGGCCTGCCGCCAAAGATGGTGGGCTATGATGTGTCCAATACCGTAACAGTGACCGTCCGCAAACTCGAAAGCCTGGGTGCCGTATTGGACCAGGTGGTTTCAGCCGGATCCAACCCGGTTAACAGCGTATCATTTCAGGTTTCCAAACCCGATGCGGCAATGGACGAGGCGCGCAAACTGGCAGTCGCCAGTGCGGTGTCTAAGGCCAAGATTTATAGCACGGCCGCCGGTGTTGAACTGGGTGCCATCATCAGCATTTCCGAGGGCGGTGGCTACCAGCCACCAACCCCTGTCTTTGCCAAGGCCATGCGGTCTGAAGGTACCTCTGCCGATGTTCCTATCGCCCAGGGCGAACAGGTGATCAGCATCGACGTGAATATAACGTGGGAAATCAAATAGAGTTGAAGGCTGCTGCCATTGCCTGTCAGCTTGGCTCTGGTAACGTTTATTATGCCAATTTGCGAGCGAGACCCTTGGCGGGACCAGTATTTCGAGCACGTAAGATGCCCGGACAATGTGCGCATACCAACCGACGATCTCGATTGTTGGCCATGGTATCCGCACCACAACTGGATTTACGACAAGTTAAAAATTGCCAGGAGCCAGGGCCTTGCCTGTGCTCCCCACGGTGTTTCTCCTCCGGGCTTTCCCGTATTCTCAAAGCCCATCACCAATCTGAAGGGCATGGGGATGGGGAGCCGCGTGATTGCAAACGCTGCAGACATGGAAACCCATTCAAGGCCCGGCCACTTCTGGATGACCTTGCTGGAAGGCCGCCATGTTTCAACCGACTGTGCCATCGTCAAGGGCGACGTAAAATGGATGCGCCATGCCACAGGCGTTCCGTGGGGCGAAGGCATGTTCAAATATTGGACATTGCATGCTGAGGAAATGCCAGTCCTAGCGGAGTATCTGGCGACGTGGGTGAAACACCACATGGCGGACTACGTGGGCATGATGAATTTTGAAACCATTGGCGGCAAGATCATTGAAGCCCATCTGCGCTTTGCCGACCAATGGTGCGATCTTAATGGCGGCGGCTGGATCGAGGCGATGGTTCGCCTCTATTCACAAGGTGTTTGGCAGTACTCCGACAACGATCGCCGTGACGGTTACTCAATCCCGCTTTTCGCCAGGCAAAATGGAAATTTCAAGCACCCGAGTGTGGAACAACAGGCCTGCATCCGCGCCATGCCGAATGTTTCAAGCCTGCAAATCACGTTTTATGAAAGCAAGAATTCTGCCGCCCATCCGATGCCACCTGGCGGTTTCAGGCTGGGCCTGGTCAACGCATGGAATTTGGAAGCAGGACTGATGGCCTGTGATGCGCTGGCCAAATGCTTCCCCGAGAATTGCCTACTCCGGTCCTGAAATATCAATCACTTGTGCGGGCGCAAGTTGGGTTGCACCCGGCTGTTCCATCCAGTGATTATAGGTTTGTACGCCGCCTGATTTTCGGACCCCTGCAATCAATTCAAGATCAACTTCAGCATAAACCCATTGGGGTTCATTCATGGTTCCCAGTGCCAGAACGCCACCAGGTGGAAAGCCCACATCCGAGGGCGCGAATATTCCCGCCATACCGCAATTGGCCGGACAAGCCGCACTCCAGGGAGAGGCACCAACTACAGGCGCGTGTACGGTATAGACCTGATTTTCAAGTGCCCGGGCCACGGCTCCGGTGCGAACGCGCCAATATCCCCACTCTGTTTCGGTGTTCGACGGTGCCAAAATGATTTCAGCACCTGCTTCCGCCAAGGCCCGCGATAACAGCGGAAATTCGATATCGTAACAAATCAGCAGGCCCACTTTGGCAAAGCCTAAGTCAAATACCTTGAGTTCACGCCCGGCAGCAATATGCCATGGGTCCCGCTCCCAAGGCGTTGGCATGATCTTGTCATAGAATCCTTTGCGGCCGGTTGGCCCGAATATATGGGCGACATTCATTGTACAACCCGTCCTGCGCTGGGGACCGCTACCCGAAACGATTGCGACCCCATGCCTTGCCGCAAGTGCTGAATGGACTCTGTCGATTTCCCCCGTCAGCGCTGAAACCGCGTCAAAGGAGGCTTCAACGTTGCCCGCATGCCCACCGATGCTAGCCAACTCCATGGCACCATACTCGGGAAACACCAGGAGCCTGGCACCTGCCGACACGGCCTCGTCCACCCATTGGGTTATTTTCGCTTCATAGGCAGCGATGCTTTGCAATTCATCAAGCGGATATTGCGCCGCGGCGATTTTAATTTTTCGGGTCATTGTCAGCCACGTGAAAACTATGCAGGATTCGGTGTAGCACTGGTGCCAGAATAAGTCCTGCCACGGCAAAGATCAGCAGCCCTGAAAACAAAGCATAGAACCCGGCGAATACCTTGCCACCCTTGGTTAAGAGCGGCGTGAGTGGCCCCATGCCGGACAGGATCATGGCCGCATTGGCAAAGGCATCAATGGCACCCATTGTCTCAAACCACATGTAACCTGCCATGCCGATGGCGAGTGCCACGACAATGATCCCAGTGGCCCATAGCGAGCTGTACCAGAGGCGAGCCCGAAATCTTGCCCGACTGACCAGTGGCTTTCGCCTGCTTTCAAACCGCAATGGATTTTGCATGTATAAAACCTTGGGAGATGTGGATGAATTGCTTCAATTTATCAAATTATCAAGTAACGAGGCTCAAGACTTTTGCGGGGGATCAAGAAATCAGGTACTGCCAAAGCTGCGCGCAAGTCGCATTTTGACCCAACCCTCCTGCGTCACCCCTTGAGCGGTTACACCGTAAACAGCTTCTCGCCCTGCTCGTCAATGATTTGCCGTCCTTTCGCCAATGCGATATCGGTTGCCTCGTCGACCGATGTGAAGCGATCGGCCCGCACGAACCGCTGTTCCTTGCGCACACCTGCGATGTCTTTTGAAATCACGCCAGCTAACTGGTATTGGCCGCCTTCCTTGTAGGGCTTTGCCTCAATACTAAACCCTTTATACTCTAGCGACTTTGTCGCCTTGGCCTGCTCAGCACCTGAACTTCCGCCACCGAACACATTCTTCAGCCAACCCATGCCAGTTCCTTTCCGAAAAACTCACGGCCTAACCTAACACCGAAGTGATCACGCGAAAAGTGATTGGCCAGTGTCATGGCTTCGACTTATTTTATCGTAACAAATCTGATTGCAATAACAAACCAGTGAGGATTTTCCTGCGATGAACATCATTTCTGCTAACGGAACCAAGAATCTCGTGCTCGACCGCCGCAAGTTTCTAGGGATTGCCGCGGGCCTCATTGCAGCCGGTGTGATTTCAAAGGATGCGCTGGCCCTGGCCGCTCCCTACACCTTCAAGCAGGGTGCCTATGATGTAACCGTGGTGAGCGATGGCACGTTGTTGTTGCCACTGTCGGTAGTGGGACCTGAGGCCAAACCTGAAGATTTGAAAGCCTTGCTGGGTGCCATGGTGCAGGGTGACAAGGCACAGTTTGAAGTTAGTCCACTGCTGCTCAAGTCCGGGAGCGATGTCATATTGATGGACACCGGTGTTGGCAGTGCTATGGGGCCAACAGTCGGAAAGATTGCCGAAAGCCTCAAAGCCGCAGGTGTCGATCCCGCCACCATCACCAAGGTGATATTCACCCACGGCCACCCCGATCATTGCTGGGGAACGCTCGGTGCCGATGGTAAGCCCGTCTTCAGCAATGCCAGTTTCCACATGGGCGAAGCCGAATGGAATTTCTGGACGGCCCCTGATCTGGCCAGCAAAGCGCCCAAGGACATGCAAGGCATGGTGAAGGGCACGCAAGCCCAGCTCGCCGGCATCAAGGACAAGATCAACCTGTTCAAAGCAAACGCCGAAGTGCTGCCTGGCATCATCGTGCTGGACACAGCCGGCCACACACCGGGTCATGTGTCCTTTGAACTTGCAGGCGGTGACGGCCTGATCGTAACCGGTGATGCCATCACCAATCCGCTGGTATTTTTCCCCCACCCCGATTGGAAATTCGGCTTCGATGCCGACCATCCAACGGCCAGCGCAAGCCGCAAAAAAATGTTGGACATCGCATCCGCCGGCAAGAAGAAGCTGCTCGGCTATCACTGGCCCTACCCCGGCATCGGCATGGCCGAAGCGAAGGATGGCGCCTATGTATACGTGCCCATGAGCTAAGGCTTAGACCTCGCCCGGAGAATGTCATTGATGAGCTGTTTGAAGTCCGCGCTGTAATATTTCTTTTCGGTGCGGACGATTTCCCAGCCTTGCCTGAAGGCTGGCTTGTCCAGCGCCGCCTTTATGAGCTCATGCCATACGGCCCAGGTTTTCATATCTATGAGATTCCGCCGGTGCAGGTCCCACTGCTCAAGGCAGAGGTCGAAATAGCGATCCATAGCCTTGACCGTTTGCGCATAGTCCTTGCGGCGCTTGGACAAGACAAAGTCGGGTTCATTGACATCCTTGGGAAACTGCGCCGCGATGACATGATAGCGGTTGGTATATTCCATGTAGTGCTGCAGCTTCTGCTGCTTGGCCTGCAACACCAACTGGTCAGTCTGCAGCTTGATCTGGTTGGCAACTGACCGCAACTGGTAGAGCACCACCAGAGCACCGAACAGCGCCACCAGGGCCGAAACCGCGTCCCAGCGAAATTGCAAATCCGGCGTCCAAAAAAGTGATCCCATGCGAAAGCCCCTGCTCCAACATTTTCCGTTTCAATAATATTACAAACATAGCCCGTTTTCAAACGATGGAATCTCATCGGCAGATGATATAAGGAAAGCGGAGGGAAGCTCCCGTCGTGGGCCACCCTTCGGCATTTAAAAAAATCAGCTGCGGCCAAAATGGAATAACTGATCCAAATTAGTGACAACGTCCCAATTGCGGATATTGTCCACAAGATAGCAGCGCGGCCCCGTTGCTAGGCGACGCATCCGATATAAAATCCTTAGGGAGTGAAATTTCAGAGATGAGATGCCTCATCGTAGAAGATGTTGATCCCGTAAGTGCGGACCTCGAAGTAATAGTGAAGCGCTTTGGAATCGGTGAAGTGGATACAGCAAATTCCATCTCCCAGGCTTTGCAGCTTGCCGCAGATAACATATACGACGTGGCGCTGGTGGATCTGCACATTTCCAAATCAAGTGCCCTACCTGTTGTAGAAATTTTGCGGGCCGGTCAAACTGGTGTTGCTGTCGTCACCGGCGGATTATATGACGTTCCCGATTGCATAAAGAACCTTCCCACCGTGTCGAAGCCCTACGGTGAGGCGAGCATACATGATGCATTGAATTCTCTTATTCGCGCAAAAGCTGAGTTCCGCAGAATTCTGATATATAATGCCATGAGATGGCCGGGCAATTAGACGCTTTTACTGTTTATCGACAGGTCATCAAATTCAGGCCTGTCCGCACCGTCAGTCATTCGCATCGAAGAGATAGCAACAACTGAGCGGGAACGGGTCTATAAAAAACTGGTAGCTTAAGCTTGAAGGAAAAAGGGCAGTCAAAACCGCCCTTTCCAAAATCTTGATCTAGTTATCCAGGAAGCTCCTGAGTTTCCTGCTTCTGCTCGGATGCTTCAGCTTCCTCAGCGCCTTGGCTTCGATCTGCCGGAT
>JANMKJ010000084.1:0-2371 GCA_031371945.1 Rhodobiaceae bacterium | reverse complement strand
TTAAGCCTCCGATACATGCAGCCGACGAAAATTCCACCGGTTCCCCTTTCGGGTAACACCGGCGTCTCAGCCAGCTACATATTGAATTCACGAAGAAACGTCGGCAGTCGTTTTGCAACGCCGTGTCCCTCAGTGGGCGGGTTATAGGTCCGCTCACCTGAAAGTGTCAAGCGATTGTTGGAAAAATTTTATAATTGCAAGTAAGCCGCAATTTGCAAGGGTTTTGCGCCGAACACGGGTGTGTAAAACATCATCCTTGCACAGACGATAAATGTATTTTTTGACTATCCGATCATTTTTGCGAGGTGACCAGCGGCGCATCCTATCAAGTCGCGCCACTTCGTCAAAACCATAGGGCAGTTTTCTTCTGCCAGCGCCCCATTCTCGCCATGTTTGAGCAGGATTGCTGTCATAGTTAACGGACCTGTAACCGTCTGGTGTCAAAGTTTATTGGATTGACAGGCACCGACTGTTTGAGCTTAGACGACCTGACAAAAAATACGGCCACGACGAAAATACTGTTGCGTTGCGAGGGGATTTAGGGATTTGAAGAGCCACGGTAATAACTTACCTTACCGCAAGCCTGAGCCTGCGCGGGTTCAGCGGCCACCCGTCTTCGGCAAGCTTGTTATTGAGTCCACCCTTGAAGACCCCTTCCATGACGAACCCATCCATCACCGCTGGCTGCTGACCACCTGCATTGCTGGCATTGTGGGCTCCATCGTTGTAGGCGGTGCCGTACTTGGCCTGTTTGGCGAAAATGCCGCCCCGCGTGATGCCTATGCGGCAATTGACAAGTCGGGTCTCAACCAGAAGGTCCGCGACAAGTCGAAGCCCCTGACCACTGCCTCCCTGGCACCGCGCGTTGAAGTGGTGCCCGAGCGTGATCTTTCCGGCAACAATCTTTACCCCGAAATCACCTCGGACGACCTCCCCTATGGAGACGGGAAAACCGTGGTGCTCGACGCCGAAATCCAGGCGTCCGAATCTGAATCCAACAACATCACCACCAACAGCAAGTCTGCCCCGGCGGAACCTACCGACGAAACCTTCAGGATTGGCGCTGGCCGGACCCTGATTGACGAACTCACCGACCGCGGTGTGACCAAGGAAGTGGCGCAATCATTGGCTGCCTCGCTCGAGCCCATATTCCCCGCCCGCATGATCAAGGCCGGCATGGAATTCTCGCTGACCCTCGATAGCCAGCAGGATTTCTATGGCCGCAACGCCACCTTCCCGGTGGAATTATCGTTCAAGCCCGGGCCGAAAGAGGTCATCACGATCCAGTCCGATGATGATGGTCGTTTTAGCGCCAGCGTTGACGGCAAGAAAGACGTCAAATCCCAATACGCCCTGGTTACGCAATTCCGCACCAAGTCAAAAGTTGGCCCCAGCCTTTATGCCACGGCCAAGGACAACAAGGTTCCAGACTATATCGTTTCAGAACTGACCCGCGTATTCTCCTACGACGTAGACTTCCAGCGCCAGGTCAAACCGTCCGATACATTCGAAGTTTTCTATGGCAACCCCCTCACCGGTTCATCGACAAAGCGTAAAGTTCTGCACTTTGCGCAGCTCACCCTCGATGGCGTGACCAAGACCTACTATCGTTATGTGAATTCCGACGGTCAGGTCGACTACCTCGACGAGAACGGTAAAAGCGCATCGAAGGCCCTGCTGAAAACCCCGGTTTCCGGTTCCAAGATCACTTCGGGCTTTGGCATGCGCAAGCATCCGCTGCTGGGCTATACCAAAATGCATACCGGTATTGATTTCGGCGTGCCCTATGGCACCCCAATTCGCGCCGCCGGTGCAGGCGTTGTGGAAATTGCCGGCCGCCATGGGGCCTATGGCGTGACCGTGGAAATACAGCACAACAAGAAGTTTGAAACGCTCTATGCCCACATGAGCAAGCTGGCCACCGGCATTCGCGGTGGCACCAGGGTCAACCAGGGCCAAATCATAGGCTATGTCGGTGCCACGGGCCGCGCCACCGGTCCGCACTTGCATTATGAAGTTCGCGTTGGCGGCCGCCCCGCCAATCCGCAAAACATCAAGGCAACTGGCGGCAAGCAGTTGGCAGGCAACGAATTGCGCAAGTACAAGCTCTATAAGGAACGGGTCCTTGCCCTGAAGCAGGGCGCACCTTCCGCTACCCAGGTGGCGCAAGCCAATCAATAAAAACACGAACTGAAATCCACCGGTTGACAGATTTTGATCCTCGCTATATCCGTTAAGATATAACGAGGATCAATCATGAAAAATAGACTTCGCGTATTTGCAATTCTCCTGGGGCTCTTTGGCCTTTGCTCTTCTACCTTCGCCGCAGACATAAATGTCTTCGCCGCAGCCAGCATGAAAACCGCGTTGG
>JANMKJ010000040.1:0-7081 GCA_031371945.1 Rhodobiaceae bacterium | reverse complement strand
CATTGATTTCACCTTCTACCCTTTCAATCGGGCCATCGTAAAACCGGAAGGCTTCCGTTTTCAAATAGGAAGGGCGCGCATCAATCCAGGCTTTACGGGCAGCGGCGAGGGATTCTTCCGAAGGTTTGGCAAGTAGCGCGTCAACGGCGGCCACCAAAAGCTTGGCATCGTCAGCG
Source organism: Rhodobiaceae bacterium (assembly GCA_031371945.1). Classification (GTDB taxonomy): domain Bacteria; phylum Pseudomonadota; class Alphaproteobacteria; order Rhizobiales; family Aestuariivirgaceae; genus Aestuariivirga. The sequence continues at coordinate 6,905 of JANMKJ010000040.1, read as the reverse complement.
GCTTTTTCATAGCTGGTGAAAACCAGATCTATGTAGGCATCAATTTGAGGCTTGGCATCATACTTGAACGCATTTTCGTCGGTTGAACCCAGCGAGTAGGTTGTGGTGCTAGCGCCACCGGCCTCACCGCCACCTTCCCCACCGCCTTCGCCGCCGCTCTCTCCGCCAGATTCGCCCGCTGTCAGCATGTAGTAGGATGGGGCAGGGGCCGACAGTTGCGGCGTAATGGTACCCGCATGTGCCAGAGCTGCAGTACCGAGAGCCGCAAGACCCAGGCCCGACCATGTTTTCAAGATTTTTGCCATAGCATTCCCTTTTACTTGACTAATTTACTCGGAATATCACGGGTGGTAATTGGGATCAATAGCCGATATGATTACTCGGCTATTATTTTTTGGAGATGCGAGATGTTGGTTCAAATTGCAGATTTGCTCAGCGCGGAACAATTAAGCGGCGTCGTCAAGGCGCTTGAAGCTGAGGCTGCAACGTTCGTTTCCGGAAAATTGACCGCGGGGGTTCAGGCCAAGGCCGTCAAGAACAATGACCAATCGGCTGGTCCCGCAGCCCAGGATGTGATCAGATCCGTACGCACAGCGCTGGCCGCAAACAACATTTTCAAGGCGGCGGCCAGGCCCAAGGAAATTACCAGCATGCTGGTGTCGCGCTATCGTCCCGGCATGGCCTATGGCACCCATGTTGACGATGCGTTGATGGCTGGAAAGCGCACGGATCTATCGTTCACGGTGTTTCTGGCTGAACCTTCATCCTACGACGGTGGCGAATTGATCATCGAGGGCAATGATGGTGAAAACGCAATCAAGCTGGCTGCCGGCTCTGTCGTAGTTTATCCTTCCACCAGCCTGCACCGCGTTGCCGAAGTAACACGTGGCGAGCGATTGGTAGTGGTCGGCTGGATAAGAAGCTTTATCCGGAATGGCGAACACCGGGAAATCCTGTTTGATCTGGAACAGACTTTGGCACTGCTCCTGACCGCAAAAGCCGATCGCGCCATTCTCGACCGGGTTTTCAAAACCCGCAATAATCTCATCCGCATGTGGGCGGAAGACTAACAACTATCTCTCCCCTCGCTCATTGCCACGCAATCGTCTAGATTTGCTGAGATTCTCGGCATAATTTTTGGATACCAGAGGGACCAATGGCAGATACAGGTGAAACGGCAGCGCTAGAACACCCGCGGGTCTATCTCGTCCACATGCTGGTTTTCACGCTCGTAGTCTGCATTCTCGCGGCAATCCTGTTTCCCAATATCAAAAATGCTTTCAATGCCAACGTCGGCCTCAATGGGTTGATCATCGGAACCTTGTTGCTTGGCGTCCTTTACGCTTACCGCATGGTTTGGCGGCTGTTTCCTGAAATCAACTGGGTGAACGGTTTCCGTATTGGTCAAGCCAATGATGAAAGCCTCGCCTTGCCCGTGCTGCTGGCACCTATGGCCACACTACTGGGCGACCGGCAGGGACAGACAGTTCTGTCCACCAACACCATGCGCTCGCTACTCGACTCGCTTGCTTCACGGCTGGACGAGTCGCGCGACATCCTGCGCTACCTGGTTGGACTGCTCATCTTTCTTGGCCTGCTCGGAACTTTCTGGGGCCTGCTGCAAACCGTGACATCCGTTGGCGATGCTATCAAGAATCTTGATGTGACCGCCGGACAATCCAGCTCCATGTTCGAGGAATTGAAGGCGGGCTTGAGAAAACCGCTCGAAGGCATGGGGCTTTCATTCTCATCCAGCCTCTTCGGACTCGCAGGTTCCCTCATTCTCGGATTTCTGGATCTGAAGGCAGCCCAGGCCCAAAACAGGTTTTATCACAATCTGGAGGATTGGCTTTCGACCATTACCGATATTCAGGTTGGTGAAGGCGGGCAAGCCGGGGCCACAAATTATCTGCGCTTTGATTTGCAGGGATTGCAGCGCGGCATCGACAAACTGGGACAGCAGTTGGAGGGTGGGAAAACCGCTGCCGGAGGCAACGCAAATGAATCGATTGAGCAACTGGCTGATGCCGTTGCAAGCCTGGTTCAGCAAATGCGTGAAGAACAGAAAATGGTACGAAGCTGGGCCCAATCGCAACAGGTGCAGCAGAATGAAATCCAGCGCCTGCTGATCCGCGCTACGGGCCCTGCCGACAAGCGGGCCAAGTAACGAGATGGCCGGTTCACTCTCACGCCGCAGACGCCAGGAAGATGCACCGTATTGGCCGGGCTTTGTGGATGCCATGGCACAATTGCTGCTGGTTATTACGTTCCTTCTGTCCATATTCATGACGGCGCAATTTCTTCTGGCCCGGCAAATTTCGGGTCAGGATTCGGCGCTCGGGCAATTGCGTTCGCAAATCGCCGAGCTCACCCAGCTTCTGGCGTTGGAAAAATCCGCCAAGAGTGCGGCGGAAGCCAGCCTGCTGGCCCTCGGCGATGATCTCAACGCGGAGAAACTCAAGAATGCGGGATTGATCGCCAACCTCGCGGCGGAGAACTCGCAGGGTTCAGCCGCCAACCAAACCATCAGCGGGCTGCAAACTTCTCTGGATAAGGAGAAGAACCTGACCGCCGAGGCGCTGTCGCAAGTGGAACTTCTCAACCAGCAGATTTCCGCCATGCGGCGCCAGCTTGCGCAACTGAGCGGGCTGCTGGCAGATGCGGAAACCCGCAACAAATCGTCGGAAGCGCAAATTGCCGACTTGGGCAAGCGATTGAACTCGGCTTTAGCCCAACGGGTGCAGGAGCTTTCGCGCTACCGGTCTGAATTTTTTGGACGCCTGCGACAGATTCTCTCGCAGCGCTCTGACATTCTGGTGGTGGGTGACCGGTTCGTGTTCCAGTCGGAAGTGCTCTTCGCCAAGGGTGATGCAAACTTAAGTCCCCTGGGCCAAGAGGAAATGCTCAAACTTGCCGATGCACTCAAACAGCTTGAGGCGGAAATTCCAACCGATATAGCCTGGGTGCTACGGGTTGATGGCCATACGGATAGCGACGCGATAAATTCCGCCCTGTTCAAGTCCAACTGGGAGCTTTCATCCGGTCGTGCCATTGCAGTTGTGAAATACCTGATTTCGCAAGGCGTTGCGCCGAAGCACCTGGTGGCTGCGGGGTTTGGCGAGTTCCAACCGCTTGATCCCGGTACATCGGAAGACGCAAAAGCGCAGAACCGCCGTATCGAGCTTAAGCTGACGGAACGCTGAACTGCAGCTTGGCCAACTTTGCATAAAGCGGATTTTTCTTGACCAATTGCCCGTGGGTTCCATGGGCCACCAGCATGCCGCCGTCAAACACGAGAATACGGTCGGCATTGCGCACCGTTGCCAGGCGGTGGGCCACGACCAAGGTGGTGCGATTGGCGGTGAGCTTTTCCAATGCTTCCTGGATAAGGGATTCGCTTTCAGCATCCAGTGAACTGGTGGCTTCATCCAGCAACAGAATTGGCGCGTCACGTAAAATGGCGCGGGCAATGGCGATGCGCTGGCGCTGGCCGCCGGACAAGGTTATGCCACGCTCGCCGACTTCCGTATCAAAGCCTTTTGGCAGCTTGATGGCGAATTCTTCCACACGCGCCGCTTCTGCAGCCAACATGGCGTCTTCACGCGTCGCCTGCTGGTTGCCGAAGCGGATATTTTCCAGCACGCTACCTGAAAAAATGACAGTGTCCTGCGGCACCACGGCAATATGTTTGCGCAGCTCCAGGGGGTCTGCCGTTTTTATGTCGAGGCCATCGATGGAGATGCCACCGGTCGTGGGGTCATAGAAACGCTGGATGAGTGCGAACAGCGTGGTCTTGCCCGCACCGGATGGTCCCACGATGGCTGTCACCTCGCCAGGCTTCGCCGTGAAGCTGACATTGCTGAGGGCGGCGGTCTGCAATCTGCTGGGATAATGGAATGTTACGTCATTGAATTTGATTTCACCTTTCGGACGGGCGGAGAAAATTGCCGGAACCGGTGGTGCTGCAATTTGAGGAACCTCGTCGAGCAGTTCTGAAATTCGTTCGGCGGCACCTGCCGCCAGCTGGATTTCACCCCACACCTCGGAGAGCTGGCCCAGGGAACTGGCTGCCATGATGGCGTAAATTACGAACTGGCTTAATGTTCCTGCCGACAGGTTTCCCGTCATGACTTCACGGGCACCGAACCACAGCAGGCCCACGATTGAACCAAGCGACACGAAAATAATCGCCGCCGTCAAGACCGAGCGCGCAAAGGTGCGGCTCGCGGCAGCTGTGAAGGCAAATCTTGTGGCGGTGGAAAACTCTGTATTGCTGAAGGCTTCCTGGACGTTGGATTGCACGGTGGATATGGCGGTCAACCGCTCCTGGGCAAAGGCAGCGGACGCTGCCAGCTTGTCCTGGGCGAGGCGCGACAGTTCACGCACCTTTCGGCCATAGGTGACAAGCGGCACCACGATGAGCGGTATTGCAAGGCAGGCAAGGCCCGAAAGCTTTGGGCTGGTATAAACCATGAGCGACACTGCACCCAGCAGCATGACCGCGTTGCGCAGCGCAATGGATGCTGTTGACGAGAATGCCGATTTGAGTTGCGTGGTATCGGCGGTGAGCCTGGATACAACCTCACCGGTTTTTTGCAGTTCATAGAAACTCGGACTTAATTTCAAGAGGTGTTCAAATAATGTATCGCGCACATCGGCCACGATGCGTTCACCCAGCCACATGACATAATAGAAGCGCACGGCTGAACTCAAGGCCAGCAACAGCACGACCAGAAGCATGACGGCAAAATACTGGTTCACGAGGCTGGCATCGGAATTTGAAAAGCCGTGGTCAATAATGCGGCGCACCGCTATGGGTACCGTCAGCGTGGCGGCCGATGCCAGCAGGAGAGCTACGAGGGCAGTGGCGATCTGGCGGCGGTAACGGCGCAGGAATGGCGTGAGCCGTGCCAGCGGTCGCAGGTCTTTGGATCCTTCGCGGGGACGGCTTTCCGACTGTGGTTTTCTTGCCATTCTGGCCTACTTGCCTCTCATTTAGGCTTCCTGTATAGAGCCCGCTTGAAACTTGACAATAGTGACCACGCGCGGCGTTTCCGCGCCCTACTTGAAAGAAAATGTTATGAAAGACGGTATTCACCCCGATTATCACGTGCTCAACGTTGTGATGACCGATGGCAGCAAATTCATCACCCGCTCCACCTATGGCAAGGACGGCGATACGCTGTCACTGGACATTGACCCCAAGTCACACCCAGCCTGGACCGGTGGTGCCACAACTATTCTTGACCGTGGCGGCCGTGTGTCGCGCTTCAAGCAGAAGTTCGGCTTCCTCAACAAGTAAGCTGCCGCTGACATTTCTTAAGGCCCGGTGGAAACGCCGGGCCTTTTCAGTTTTTGCCAACGATGCATGCAGCACCCAGTGTCGAGAGTCGGTTGCAGAGGTCAATGGCCTCCTTGCGGCTGTTTCTCCCCACCATCACCCGAATCATGGTTTTGCGGCCCCGGCTCAAATTGCGCTTGCGCACGACCATGGGCAATTCTTCGCTCAAGAGGCTGGCATACTGCCGTTTAACCCTCGCGAAAGTGGCAAGGGTGCGACCCTGCGAGAAGCCGCCTGCAATGATCACGCCCCAGGGTTTGCGCGGCGCGCGCTTGATGTTGCTGGCGGGCGGCAGCAGCTGGCGCAACACCAGGGCGGTGCAGTTTTCCGTGAAGGTGGCGGCATTGCCAATGGCCGGAATATCCAGTGTAGTTTTGCTGTCGCGCCAGGTGGACGCTTCGTGGCCCGTGATTTCCAGGACATAGTCTTCGGTTTCATTTGGCAGGGTGCGGCGGCTGGCGAGCCATTTGGCGGTGCCATCTTCACCAAAATTATAGGCAGCAGCGGCAAGTCCGAGATTGCCGAATTTCTGCTTGAGGAATGCCAGATATTCAGCAGAGGCCCGCAGGGCCTGCGTATAGTCAAAGGAATCGTTGAGGCCCCGCAGTTTTGCTGTTTCCGGCATGAACTGCGCGATGCCTTCGGCGCCTACGGGACTCAAGGCCCGGTCATCAAAAATGCTTTCACGCCAAATGAGGCGGGTGAAGAAATTGACGGGCAATCCACTGCGCAGGGAATTTTCATTCAGCAGTTTGCAAACATCGTGCGCATAGGCAGTGCGATCAGCAGCCAACCCGCGCACGGGCAAAACCAAAAATATTATGGCGATGACGAGGAGAGCCTTCATGCGACAGGCTAGCCGCGGGCAACTTTCAACAGGGTGGCGAGGTTGTTGATCTGGGCATCAACCGGGCTTGCCACCGTTTGGGTCGAGGTGGCCTGCGTGGTGATCATACTGTCGAGCTTTTGGATGCGTTCGTGCAAGGATATGGACCGCTCAACCAGCGCCTTTAGGGAATCGGGCAGGGTTTCAGAGCCCGCCAGGTCGTGGCCGCGGCCAATGTCAGCCAGGCTGATGCGGTGATTTTCCTTGCGGGCATCCTCTACGCTCAACTCGCCAGCGCCAATGGCACGTTGCAGGAGCAGCCAGGATGCCAGCTGCATCAGGCGGGTGGTGAGGCGCATGCTTTCGGTGGCATAGGCAATGGCACCGTGGCGATCGAGCACACGGGCATCAATCCGGCCAGGACCGTCAAGATAATTTGCCGTTTCCTCAACCAGCGACATGCCTTCCTTGAACACCTTTTCGAATTGCTCGGAAGTGGTGAACCTGGTGAAGAAATTAACCGTCGCTACGTTGGTTGAACTCAGCATGCCTAATGACCCCTTACTCAAACAGTTATAATTTTACGCACCAGGCTGGCGGAATATGAAGCTTGGTTCATTTCCGGTCAATACACGCTGCAAATTTCTTTTCAGGTCCGAGCGAAGCAATATCGGGGCCAAAAAAAAGCCACGTAAAAACGTGGCTTTGAGTTCTAACAGGGAGGCGTCAAACAGAGTG
>JANMKJ010000035.1:0-2032 GCA_031371945.1 Rhodobiaceae bacterium | reverse complement strand
GTGGCACCCTTTTAACCGGGGGATACGGCTCCGCCATTGGTGCACTGTTCGGCGCGTTGATCTTTGGTGTGGTGCAGATGGGAATCTTCTATACCGGCATCGACACCGACTGGTTCAAGCTCTTCATGGGTGCAACCATGGTGATTGCCGTGCTCTTCAACAGCTACGTGCGCACCCGTGCCATGAGGAGTCGCTGATGCAACAGCCCCTTGTTGAGCTCAAGTCCGTAAGCAAATATTTTGGCTCCGTCATTGCCTTGAAGGATGTCTCTTTCGATGTCCGCCCCGGAGAAGTGCATTGCCTTCTCGGTGACAATGGCGCTGGAAAGTCAACCCTCATCAAGGTCCTGGCCGGCGCCCACGTTCCCGACGAAGGCGAAATTATCGTTGCCGGTTCGCCCACGCGCTTCAGTTCGCCCAAGGACACGCTCGATAAGGGCATTGCAACGGTCTACCAGGATCTGGCCCTCGTTCCGCTGATGAGCGTTGCGCGCAACTTTTTCCTTGGGCGCGAGCCCACGAAGAAGCTTGGCCCCTTCCATCAATTTGACATCGAGTTTGCCAACAAAACTGCCTACCAGCAACTGTCGGACATGGGCATTCAATTGCGCGATCCTGAACAACCGGTTGGCACCCTGTCGGGTGGCGAACGCCAGTGCCTTGCCATCGCCCGGGCCATTTACTTCGGCGCCAAGGTATTGATCCTTGACGAGCCCACGTCTGCCCTCGGCGTGCATCAGGCATCCATAGTGTTGAAGCTCATCGTGCAATCGAAAGCCCGCGACATTGGTGTTATTTTCATCTCCCACAACGTACATCATGCCTATGTGGTGGGTGACCGCTTTACCTTGTTGAAACGTGGAAAAAATGTCGGCACCTACGCCAAGGACGAAATCACCCGTGACCAGCTTCTCAATCTGATGGCAGGTGGCAAGGAATTGGTGGACCTTGAGCAGGAAGTGGCCAAACTCAGCAGCAGGAAACAATAGTCATGGATCGCATTGGTGTGGGGCTCATTGGTACCGGTTTCATGGGCAAGTGCCATGCCATGGCCTATGGTGCTGCCAAAGCCGTATTCGGCGACGTTCCCCATATTGACCGAGTCGCATTGTGTGATGTGGAAGAAGCCCATGCCAGGCTGAGAGCTGGTGAATATGGCTTTGCCCGTGCGACCACCGACTGGCGTGACCTGCTGGCCGATCCCGCAATTCACCTCGTTTCCATTACCTCGCCCAATGGCATGCACCGCGAAATGGCCGAGGCGGCCCTCGAGGCCGGAAAGCATGTTTGGTGTGAAAAGCCCATGGCACTGACACTTGCCGATGCGCAGGCAATGACCTCGGCAGCAGCAAAAGCCAAATCGCAGGTCACCGCCCTGGGTTATGCCTATCTTCGAAACCCTGCACTGCAACATGCCAAGCAACTCATCCACAATGGTATAATCGGTGACGTATTTGATTTTCGCGGCAGCGTTGATGAAGACTACATGGCAGATACTTCCCTGCCCTGGTCGTGGCGCCTTACGCGCAAGGACGCAGGACTGGGAACGCTCGGTGATCTCACCTGCCATTTGGTGTCGCTTGCCCACGAACTGGTGGGAGAAATCGACAGCCTTTGCGCCATGGCGGATGTTGTTCATGCCAAACGGCCGGTTGCCGATCAGCCCGGCAAAGTGGCAAGCGTTGAGAACGACGATATCGCCCACGCCGTCGTGAGATTCCGCAATGGTGCACGCGGCGTCATGAGTTCGAGCCGCGTGGCCCATGGCCGGAAGAATGGCCTCAAGGTAGAGGTGCATGGCTCCAGGGGCATGCTCTGGCTCGACAATGAGCGCATGAATGAGCTCAATCTCTACGTGGCCGAAGGCGATACCGCCCAGCGCGGCTTTCGCCGCATCCTGTCGGCACCAATCCATCCCGCCTATGGCAAGTTCTGCCCGGCCCCCGGCCATGGCCTGGGCTTCAATGAGCTCAAGGTCATTGAATTGGCCGAAATCCTTCGCGCCATCCAAGGCAAGCCCGCAGCCCGCATCG
>JANMKJ010000009.1:0-2190 GCA_031371945.1 Rhodobiaceae bacterium | reverse complement strand
AAAAATATCGCGGTCGAGGACGATGACATCGGCATACTTGCCAATGCTCAGGGAACCTGTGTCCTGCTCACGCCAAGCCGCTTGGGCTGCAAAGATCGTGTACCCCTTCACACACTCCTCTCGCGTCATGCGTTGCTCCGGCAGAAACACCGGGTGATCACCGTTTTTGCGTGGCGGCTGCCGGGTAATTGCGGTTTCCATGATGGCAAAGGGGTTCAACGTCGAAACCCCCCAGTCGCTGGAGATGGCGAAGGGGGCTCCTGCATCAATCAACGAGCGAAATGCATACATCCACTTGCCGCGTTCCTGCCCCACCATCGGCAGCGCAACATCTGTAACGGACGGCTCGTGTCGTGCCCACAGGGTTTGAATGTTGGCCATCACCCCCAACTGCCGAAAGCGGGGACTGTCTGCAGGGTCAATGCATTGCACATGCGCCAGTTGATGCAAGCTGGGCCACTCGCCGTTTGCCATCCGCGCTGCCTCAAGCCCGTCAAGGGCAGCGCGCACGGCACCATCGCCGATCACATGCACGTGGATCTGGAAGCGCGCCGCATCAAACGCCGTAAAGAGTTCTTTCACCTGATTATGGCCGAACATCAGCTGGCCATTGCCACCAGGAGCGTCCGAATAGTCATCAAGCATGACACCTGTGCGGTTTTCCAGAACGCCATCCAGAAAGAATTTTGCCGAATGAATCTTGAACATGGCCGAACTGTGACTGCGGCGCAAATCCTCCAGGCGACGAACCGCGTCCTCCGTTTTCTCAGCACTCGTCACTTTGGCAGTTGCGGCGACGCGCACCGTCAATTGCCCACTCCGCGCCAGCCCACTGTAAACCCGGGCATGGCGCTCATTGACCGAAGCATCGATAACCCCGGTAATGCCATGGCGATTACAGAGCGCCTGACTGTATCTCACACCATTGGCATAGTCGGCGTCGGCCGGAACGGGCATGCGTGCCTCGGCCCAGGTCGTGGCCATTTCATGCAGCATGCCAGTGGGAATTCCTTTTCCATCCAGCACAAAATGGCCATTTTCCGGGTCAGCCGAGCCTTGCGCCAATCCAATTGCCTCGCACGCCCTGGAATTGAGGCAGGCGTTGTGACCATCACTGGCCACAATATAGCAAGGCCTGTCAGGCACGGCCGCGTCTAGCACCCGCCGGTCAAGATTGTTGTCAGTAAACAGGCCAGTGTACCACCCTACTCCATTCACCCACGGCCCCGCATGGGATTTGGCAAAATCCGCCAATGCCTGCTGTAATTCCGGAATGGTTGAAACGTTGGTGAGATCGGCACTTTGACTGTAATCAAAACCACCATCCTGCAAATGTATGTGGGTGTCCTGAAAACCAGGAAGTACCAATCGCCCACCTGCATCTACGACCCGTGTCAGTTTCCCAGCTAGAGACGTGATATGTTCGTTAGTCCCGAGCGCCGAAATGCGCCCCTTGGTAATGGCCAATGCCTGAACCCGGGGAGTGAGCGCATCCATCGTGCAGATGTTGCCGTTTAAAATAATGAGGTCTGGTTCCAATGACATTTCTCCACTTCCTGTTTTAGTGAGTGGAAATGCAATGGCAAGTCAATCCCGATCAGGCGCGGCGGTTCTTTCGGGCGGATGCATCCCACCAACTCTTGAATGAGATCGTATCAAGCGGACCATTGACGTATTCAAATACCGCGTTCATCTCAAGAAGCGAGATGGGTTTGCCAAAATGAAAACCCTGCACCTCATCGCATCCCGAAGCGCTGGCAAAGAGGAATTGCTCCAGGGTTTCCACGCCTTCAACCAGAACTGGAACCCGAAGTGCAGCACCCAAGCTGATGACCGTATGGAAAATCGCATCGGCGCGCACATTGCTGCCAGCCAGTTCGATAAACGACTTGTCAATCTTGATCCGGTCAAAGGGGAATGAATTGAGCAGTGAAAGCGAAGAATAACCCGTTCCAAAATCATCCATGGCAATGGAAATGCCAAGCGCTTTTAACTGACGTAAATTGTGCAGGGCGCGATTAAGATCGTGGATAAGAGCCGTTTCCGTAACTTCCAATTCAAGACGGCCCGCAGGCAGTCCCGTTTCCATCAGAATTGTGCGGACCGTGGCAACAATTCCAGCCTGACAGATAGCTTTGGCAGAAATATTGACGGCAATGCGTGGAACCAGAGGCCAATCAATCATTGTAA
>JANMKJ010000528.1:0-3854 GCA_031371945.1 Rhodobiaceae bacterium | reverse complement strand
CAGGCAAAGCTGAAACCAGTCGCGGCAGGTTATGCGGTTGCCGGTCCAGTTGTGGAAATACTCATGGGCGATAATGGCTTCAATATTGGTGTAGTCCATATCGGTTGCCGTTTGCGGCAGCGCCAGGATGTATTTATCATTGAAGACATTGAGCCCCTTGTTTTCCATGGCACCCATGTTGAAATCGGACACGGCAACGATGTTGAAAACATCGAGATCATACTCGCGGCCAAACGCCGTCTCGTCCCAGCGCATTGAGGCCTTGAGCGATTCCATGGCCCAGGCGCAGCGGTCTTCCTTGCCCTTTTCCACATAGATGCCGAGGTGGACTTTCCGGCCGGACATTGTGGTGAAACCGTCATGCACACCGGCAAGGTCCCCGGCCACCAGCGCAAAAAGGTAGCTGGGCTTGGGGTGCGGGTCGTGCCAGATGGCAAAGTGACGGTTGGTTCCATGCACGTCGCCACCCCTCTGGTAATTGCCATTGCAAAGCAGCACAGGGCATAGGGCCTTGCTGGCTTCCATGCGCACGGTGTAGCGGGTCATCACATCCGGCTGGTCATAGAAATAGGTAATGCGGCGAAATCCTTCAGCCTCGCACTGGGTGCAATACATGCCGTTGGATTGATACAGTCCGGATAGGGCCGTGTTTCCCAGGGGATCGCATTGTGTTTCAATTTCGAGAACGAAGGCCGATGTGGGAAGGCCCTCAATTGTAAGGGTGTGCTCATCTACTGCGTAAGCCACGTCGGCGCCGTCTAGCTTCACGCTGATGAGTTTAAGTTTTTCACCCGTGAAAATCAGCGGCTGGGAGTTGCCGCGTGGGCCAAATGCGATGCGCGATTTCACCCGCGTCGCAGCTGGCTCCAGCAGGAAATCAAGGTCCAGGCTTTCAATAGCAAAGGGCACCGCACGATAGTCGCTGAGATGAATGGTAGGAGGAGTATCAGGTTTCATGCCGTTTTCTTTCAAAAGCGATCAACGCGGAAAGGCGTAAGATCAATATTGCTGCGGTTTCCACCCATCAACTCGCTGAGCAATCGTCCAGTGCTCGGTCCCCAGGTGAGCCCCATGTGGCCATGTCCAAAACCATACCACACATTGCTGCAGCGTTTTGAAGGTCCAATGACGGGAAGCGAATCCGGTGTTCCGGGTCTCCGGCCCATCCAGCGCGTGGTTGCGGCATCCGGTGCACGAAGCCCTGGCAACAGTGTCTTGAACACCTTCCACAACGCGTCAGCCCGCGCCCAATTGGGGGCGGCATCAAGGCCCGCAAACTCGTCTGTTCCAGCCAGCCGCAATCCCATGTCCATGGGTGTGGCTGCACCCGGCGTGCGGGCATACGTAAGGGACCGTGAAAGAGTGACGCCGGAATTGGGAAGCACCATGTGATACCCCCGTTCCGCTTCCAGCATGACCTTCTCGCCCAATTGTTTGGCCAAAAGGTGCGAATAGGCACCCGCACAGATTACCAGCCTGTCGAGAGTCAACGCCCGGCCCGACTTTAAAGTGACTGATCGGGCCGCACCGCCCTCGGCGTTTATCCTGACCACATCATCGCTGACAATCTCGCCGCCGTCGCGCACAACCTGTTCGGCAAGGCTTTTGACCACCCGCTCCGGGTTTTTCACGAAGTACCATCCACCGTGAAAGGCGCCATGCCGAACATGCTTGGCGATTGCCGGCTCCATCTCGCGTGCTTCGTCACCGCTGAACGTCTGGCATTCAAAGCCATGGGATTTCTTGACGGCCCGCTCATTGGCTTCGGCGTTGAACTGCCTGTCGTCGTCAAACAGCCGCAGTGTCTCGCGGTAGACCATCTGGTCATGGTGCCCGGCGGCCTTGAGCAGGGTTTCAAAATCACTGATCACCCGGAGGCCCAGGTCGGCCCGTGCCGCAGTAATGGCCTTCACCCGTGCAGGCATGCCATTGCGCGCTGCCGCCATGAACCATGGCAACGCCTTCGGCAGGTAGCTCCAGCGGATGGTCAGCGGCCCCAAGGGATCCATCAGCCAGCCCGGAATCTTGGTGAAAATTCGGGGATGGATTGTCGGCATGATTTCGGCAAAGGCCAGCCCGCCGGCATTGCCAAAAGAGCAGCCTTCACCCGGCGGCAAGCGGTCGACGATCGTCACCCGGTAACCCGCCCGTTGCAGGAAGGCCGCGGTGGAAACGCCAACGATTCCGGCACCGATAATCGTGGCATGGGGCTGTGTCATGGGGCGGGAATCTCTAGGGATGGATTTGCTTGAAGAAGCTGACACAGAATTCCTCGAAGGTCGAGGTCAGACGTGTGGGCCGCAGGCTTTTCAATGCTGCCACCGCAATAATGCCGTCCTCGACCTCTTCAACAATGGGGCGAATGGCAAGTTTCTCGCCGTCATAGGCATGGTCGCCGAAGGGCCGCGTGATCAGCAGGGAATAGCCCAAGCCTTGACCCACCAGGCCGCGCACCAGTTCAAGCGATGGTGACACAAAGCTCACCTTTGGCGTGATGCCATTGCTCACCAGCAGCCGCGTGAAATAGGTGCGGCTGGGAAGCACATCAAGCAGGATAAGCGGTTCATCGGCCAGATCGTGCAACGACACCTGTTTCTTGGCCGCAAGCCGGTGGCTGGCATTGAGCAGCACATAGGGCGTCACCGATGCAAGCTCCGTCACCCTCAGGTCGTCGGGCATGTCCAGCTTGTAAAGCAGGGCAAGGTCAAACCGCCCACTGCGCAGGCCGGCAACCAGTTCGTCCTGCACGCCGTCTTCAAGCCGCAGGCGGGCCTGGGGATACTGCTGTTGAAATCCCGCAATGAGCTTCGGCGCATAGACCGGCGCTATGGTCATGAAGCTTCCCATGGTGAGTTCCCCCTCCACCTGTTCGGCGACACTGCTGCTGTCGCGCTGGAAGTCCCGGGCGTGGGCCACCAGGCTGCGCGCTTCGTTGAGAAAGCGCAGTCCCTGGGGTGACGGGGTTACACCCTGCGCGTGATGGCGGATGAACAGTTGCAGGCCCAATTGCTCTTCCAGCTTTTGCAGGGAAGCGGAAAGTGAGGGCTGTGCCACGCCTAGCTTGAGGGCTGCCCCGGCCAGCGATCCCAGTTCGGCAATGGCCAGCGCATATTCCAGTTGGCGAAGGGTATACCTCAACATAGATTTTAACTATTCAATGGACAAATATTATCTATTTTTCCTAATCCGAAAAGGATGCCATGTAAAGACACATTCCAACCGTTGGAGGCCGTCCATGCAAACCCAAGAAGCCACTGCGAATTTCATCTCGGCCATGGGGGCTGCGGCAACCGGCGTTTCCATCGTCACGACCGAGGGCGAGGCCGGCAAGTTTGGCCTTACGGTGAGTGCCATTTCTTCCGTTTCAGCTGATCCACCGATGCTGCTGGCCTGCGTCAATCGCAAGAGCCCGGCCGTTGCCGCCATGATGCAGAACGGCCGCTTCGCCGTAAACCTGCTGGGCTCGAACAACCAGGATGTGGCTGAAATGTTCGCAGGCCGTCCCAAGTCAGGCAACCCCTATGACTTTACCCGCCATGGCTGGGAGGAGGGCGAAACCGGCCTGCCGGTTCTGGGGGATGCAACCGCCAGCTTCGAATGCGAAATTGAATGCTCGCAGGATGCAGGATCGCACCGCATTTTCATCGGCCGTGTGATCAACGCCAGACGCAACACGGCTGAACCCCTGGTGTATTGCAACCGCGCCTTCGGCCGCGTGGCCCAACTGTGAGGACATAGACATGATCAGAACCGGCGACCAATACCGCGACAGCCTGCGCGACGACCGTGAGGTGTGGATCAATGGCGAACGCGTGAAGGATGTGACCAAGCATCCGATGTTCAAGCCGCTGGTC
>JANMKJ010000527.1:0-1960 GCA_031371945.1 Rhodobiaceae bacterium | reverse complement strand
GAACGGTAGGCACCTTCTGCAAACTTGACAACCCAGGCCTCGCTGATGGCAAACAGGGTTGAAACAAAAAGCCCGTGCAAAATGCGAAGCGCAAACCACCACCAATAGACCTCAACAAAGGGATAGATGAGAATGACCGTGGCCGTGCCAAGGGCCGCAGCGATGGTTGCGTACTTGGCACCGAAGCGATGCACCAGAAGTGGCGTTGTGAATACCGAGACCATGATACCCAGGGGCTGCATGGCCGTGTTGTAGCCAATGACATCCGGTGCAATGCCACGCTTTTCAAGCAGCAGCGCAAGCAGGGGAAACATCAGTCCGAGGGCAAAACCGAAAACGGTGATTGCTGAAATTGCCGCGAAGAGATTGATCAGGCGTTGCTTATCCACGGGGTGCCTCGCGAATGAGGCGGCCACCGCTGATGGCAAGGCCGATCAGGAGAATGACGTAGAAGGCGGCCAACGAGACTGGCATTGCATTGACTCCGAACGCATCAATGGCGGCACCGACAATCGGGGGACCTATCAGGCCACCCACGCCCCACATGGCGGAGAAGGCGGCAGAACCTGCAATCAGGTCGGCACCCTTGAACGTGTCACCCATGGTGGCGAGAGACACCACATAGACAGAAAAGGCTGTTGTTGAGAGCAGGATGACGACGGGCCAAATCAACCAGCTGTGGACAACGAAAATAAGCGAGATCGCGAGGATAACCGTGATGACTGCCGAACAGACCACCACGCCGACGCGAGACCACCTGTCGGCAAAGGATCCAATCAAAGACAGGAATAGCACATTGCCGACGATGCCGACGCCCAGAACCCAGCTGGCCGTTTGAAGTGTGAGGCCAGAGCGAAGTCCAAAAATTGTGAAGAAGGAAATGAAAACGCTGTCAAATAGCGTGGCACTGCCAACGGCAAACAGCAGCAGGGGTGCACGCTTTACCACTCGCAGGAAGTTCCCACCGATTTCGTCCCTGAAAAGATCATCACTGACATTGACAAATGCGAGTGGCAAAGTGCCGAGGCACAGGCAAAGGATTCCGATAAGCCAAGGTAGCCAGCCCGCTGTTCCGGTGAATGGCAGGAGGAATGGGCCCACGGAAAATGACACGGCCATGACACTGGTGTAGATGCCCATAATGCGGCCGCGGTTGCCAGAGCCTGCAAAGGTCAATATCCAGGCTTCGCTGATTGTGAACAGGGCCCCAGTGGCAATGCCAAACAGGAAACGCAAGGGGAACCACACGTAAAGTGAAGTAGTGGATTTAAATATGACAAGTGCCAATACAATGAAAGCAACGACCCCATAAGCCATGCGCTTGGGGCCAACCTTGCCGATAATGCGCGGCAGAACAGGACCCGCCAGCAAAATGCCAATGGGACCCATGGCGGTGTTGAAACCAATCATGCGGGCTGAAATATGCTGCTGTTCCATCAAAAGCGGCAATAGCTGCAAGGTAAAGCCCAAGGCAATATCGCAGCTGGCAATCGTTGCGATTGCGGCTATGAGGTTGCTGTATTTGGCTGTGCCCGGCACGTCTATTTTTTCCTTGTTTGGTTTTGGTTTGGCTGTAGCGCGTGGGGGTTTATCAGGCAAGGCAGCATTGCGTCTTGCGCGCTAGCGGCAGCCTAGCTATGCAATAGGCATCATGGCCAAACTTAAAGTTCTGATTATTCCAGTTACCCCTTTTCAGCAAAATTGTTCCCTGGTGTTCAATGAAGAGACCAGCCAAGGGGCGGTAGTTGACCCCGGTGGCGATGTTCCCGCCATACTGAAGGCCGTCGAACAGGCTGGAATAAAAATCGAGAAAATTTTGCTCACACATGGCCACATTGACCACGCCGGCGGAGCAGCTGAACTTCGAGACGCGTTGGGTGTCAAGATCGAGGGGCCGCACCGGGATGACCAGTTCCTGTTAAATGACCTGCCGAAGAGCGGTGCCAAATATGGCATGGTG
>JANMKJ010000499.1:0-2741 GCA_031371945.1 Rhodobiaceae bacterium | reverse complement strand
GGGCCTGGATGGGATCGTGATTGTAGCTCGAGGTTGGCGTGGCAGTTGGCCCAAAGGGAATTTCGCGCGACCACAGGTTATTGGCGGTGTAGCCGGAGTGGCAGAGTTCAATGCCGGCAAGGGAATTATGCTCATGGATTTTTTCGGCGATGCGGGCGTGCATCGGGATGTCCTGGTCGCTCCACAGCCGCAGCTCCACGTAAGGAGCCACATCGGCGGTTTGGTGGATCTCAGTCATTTCGGTACATACCACGGCCCAGCCGCCTTCAGCCTTCATGCCGCGCATGGCTGCCAGGGCCGATGGGTCGCGCCAGCCCATGCCATTGCAGTGGGGAACCTGGTAAAAGCGGTTTCGTGCCGTGACCGGGCCGATTTTGACAGGCTCAAACAGGATATCGTAACGGGGATCACGGGTCATGGGGCTCACTTTCAACTTGGCTTTGATTTCTACCAACCAATCGGAATAAGAACCAGTGTGGCAAAATGGAGTTCGCCAGATGATCAATGAAATGCCGACATTCCGGGATATTGAGCAGGCCGCCGCGCGCATTCGGGGCAGGGCAGTTGCAACACCGCTCCTGGAAAGCATTCAGCTGAATGAGCGCGTGGGAGGCCGCATTTTCATCAAGGCGGAATGCCTGCAACGCACTGGCTCGTTCAAGTTCAGGGGAGCCTGGAACCGCATTTCACAATTAGACACACAGACCAACCGCGGTGGCGTGGTGGCCTACTCATCGGGCAACCATGCGCAGGGCGTTGCGGCGGCGGCACAGATCATGGGGTTGCCTGCGCTCATCGTGATGCCAGCGGACACGCCGGAAATCAAGAAAGCCAATACCAAGGCCTATGGTGCAGAGGTTGTGACCTACGACCGGGCAAGTGAAAGCCGGGAAGAAATAGCTAACCATTATGTGAAATCCCGTGGTGCAGTCCTGGTGCCGCCGTTCGAAGACTTTCACATTATTGCGGGGCAGGGCACCTGCGGGTTGGAAATCACTGCCCAGGTCGAGGCACTGGACGTTGAATTGGATGAGATGCTGGTGAATTGCAGCGGAGGTGGATTGCTTGCCGGCGTTGCCCTGGCGTTTTCGCAGCTGTCGCCCGGAACCAGGCTCTATGCCGTGGAACCAGAGGGATTTGACGACTACGGACGGTCGCTGCGATCTGGCGTCCGCGAAAAAAATGCTGCCGCTTCTGGCTCAATCTGTGATGCACTATTGTCAATCAGCCCGGGCGAAATGACGTTTGCCATGAACCGATCACGCGTTGCCGGCGGCCTCGTGGTGAACGAGGCGGAAGTCCGGCAAGCGGTGCGTTACGCCTTTGAGATGCTCAAGCTGGTGATTGAACCTGGCGGT
Source organism: Rhodobiaceae bacterium (assembly GCA_031371945.1). GTDB lineage: Bacteria > Pseudomonadota > Alphaproteobacteria > Rhizobiales > Aestuariivirgaceae > Aestuariivirga. Next base: position 1,383 of record JANMKJ010000499.1, on the reverse strand, counting down.
GCCGTAGGGCTTGCCGCCATCTTATCTGGCAGAATCGAAACGAAGAACAGGAACATCGGCATCATTGCCTCGGGAGGCAATGTGGATTCCCGGCAGTTCGCGAAAATACTCGTCGACGCCTAGGCCGCTACTTCCGGACTTTTTTCGTCCATCATCGGAATTTCCCCAACTTCACTGGCGGGTCTGCGGATGATGATGACGCGGGACTTTGGCTCGGTGGCAGCAGCCACAGGCTGTGGGACGGCGTTTGTGACGGGTTCAGGTGCGGCAACGGGAGCTACGGGTTCAGAAGCAGGTTGTTCTTCAGTTTGCTGGGCGGGAGCCAGGCGCTGGATCTTCAGTCTGGCACCTTTGGACTCAGTCACCGGTTTTACTTCGGCGACGGGCGCTGGTGCTGGATTGGGAGCAGGTGACACCACGGTCAGCGATGGCTGCACCAAGGTTGGTTCCACGAACAGCTCTTCGTCCTTTTTGAAGAACTTCAACTGTTCAGTGCTGATTTTCTCAACTGGCTTTGCGTCAGGTGTGAAACTGGTGTTTACGATGGTGTTTTCAAGTTTCCGCAAGATATCGAGGATGGCGAGCGTTTCGGCGGAGCGCTGGCGCTTTGCATATTCCTCGAGAAACCACCGGCCGCGTTGGGTTTCCAACACAGCGGCTTCCAAACTTTCGAAACTCTCGTTCCGGTAACCCTCAACATTTGCAGACATACGCAACGCTCCACACTCACCTGCAATACGCGCAGGCCCACCCCGCTCAGAGTATCGTAGAAAGTGGTGAACTATTGGTTTAGATTTTACCCATTCATCATGCCCGCACGCATATTTGGCCTCCGATTCTCCGTATTTTATGCCTTTCTGACCATCGGTACTGGCATCCAATTGCCATTTTTACCCCTGTGGCTGCATGGCAAGGGACTGACGGTAGCTGAAATTGCCACGGTTATCGCCGGGATGACGGCCAGCCGTTTTGTGGCCATTCCACTGGCGGCCTATTTTGCCGACAGGTACAGGAACCGCCGGGGACTGATCATCCTGTTCAGCTTTGCCTCGACGCTGGGGTATCTGTTACTGGCCATGTCAACTGGCTTTGGGCAGATACTTCCGGCTTCCATCTTTGCGTCCATGTGCATTGCGCCAATTTTTACGCTGGCGGAAAGCTTCAGTGTGGATGGCAGCGCCCACCATGGCCTGGACTACGGGCGGCTGCGGCTGTGGGCATCCTTGAGTTTTCTCGGCGGAAACCTCGGGGCTGGAGCTTTGCTTCTCTACTTGCCAATTGGTTCAGTCCTCTACCTCATAGCCCTGGCCCAGGGCGTATCTTCACTGGTTGCATTCCTGCTGCCAACGGATCCTGATATTGACCGGCCGCTGCAGCTGTCGG
>JANMKJ010000480.1:0-3831 GCA_031371945.1 Rhodobiaceae bacterium | reverse complement strand
GCCTTGCCGAGAACCACGGGGTCAACAATTTCCAGATGGGACGGGTTTGCGGTGAGCGAGAGATGTACGGTGTTGCCGTCGAACACACGGTCAGACGACGAGCCCAGGTGATACTTCACATCGCCTGAACCTTCCACTTCATCGGGTGTAGACGAGCCGCCCTTGAATTCATGGAAAATGGCCGAGAATGGTTTTGACATCACGTTGGCTAAAACATTGAGACGGCCACGGTGGGCCATGCCCAACACGATGTCCTTTATGCCAAGCTGGCCGCCACGCTTGATGATTTGCTCAAGGGCCGGAATCATGCTTTCGCCGCCATCAAGGCCGAAGCGCTTGGTGCCGGTGTATTTCACGTTCAGGAAATTTTCGAAGCCTTCACCCTCAATGAGTTTCTTGAGAATGGCTTTCTTGCCCTCGGGGGTGAAGGAAATTTCCTTATGCTCGCCTTCAATGCGCTGCTGCAACCAGGCCTTTTGGGCGGGGTCGGATATGTGCATGAATTCCACGCCCAGCGTCGAGCAATAGGTGCGCTTGAGAATGTCGAGGATCTGGCGAATGGTCGCCTGTTCAAGGCCCAGTACCTTGTCGAGGAATATGGGGCGGTCCAAATCCGCCTCCGTGAAGCCATAGGAGGCGGGTTCAAGCTCGGGCTGGGGTGGGCGTTCAGCCAGACCCAAGGGATCGAGATCGGCCGCCAAATGCCCGCGCATGCGGAAGGCGCGGATCATCATCAGGGCGCGCACCGAATCCATGGTGGCCTTGCGCACTTCGTCAACGGAAAGGGAAGATCCGGAATCCTTGGCCTTGGTTTCTATCTTGGTGCCTACGGTTTTTTCCACCGCCGGCCAATTGCCGTCGAAGGCCGAGATCAAATCGCCCGAGGCGGGCAGGGGCCAGTTCTTTTTCGCCCAGGAGGGGCCGTCGCTTTGGGCCTTTACGGCCGCCGGGTCATCGTCCAGCCCGGCAAAAAATTGCCGCCAGTGGCTGTCCACGGCGGCGGGATTTTCCAGGTATTTGGCATAGAGACCCTCAATGAACTGGGCATTGCCGCCATAGAGGAACGAGGATTGCTCGAAAGCCGTAATTAAATCAGTTTTATTCATCGCCGCCATTTCCGAAAGCCAGGAACCCTGTCTGGCCTAAAGACCGGGTATTGCTGGTTTTTATGTCTTATTTACGTTTCAACTTTTTCATCAATGTCCGGCCTAACATAGCGGGCGAGTCAGAAACCGCAATGCCGGCCCGCTTCATGGCCTCTATCTTGGATTCGGCCCCACCCTTGCCGCCTGAAATGATGGCCCCGGCGTGGCCCATGCGGCGGCCCGGAGGTGCGGTGCGCCCGGCAATAAAGCCAGCCATGGGTTTCTTGACCTTGGATTTGCGGATGAATTCAGCAGCATCCTCCTCGGCTGACCCACCGATCTCACCAATCATGATGATCGACTGGGTTTTCGGGTCAGCCAAAAACATCTCAAGGATGTCGATAAATTCAGTGCCTTTCACCGGGTCGCCGCCAATGCCAACAGCGGTGGTTTGGCCCAGGCCTTCCTGCGTGGTTTGAAATACTGCCTCATAGGTAAGAGTGCCTGAGCGTGAAACAATGCCCACGGAACCCTTCTTGAAAATATTGCCCGGCATGATGCCGATCTTGCATTCATTGGGGGTGAGAACGCCGGGGCAATTTGGCCCGATGAGGCGGGTTTTGGAGCCAATGAGGGCGCGTTTCACGCGCACCATGTCAAGCACCGGAATGCCCTCGGTGATGCACACCACCAGCGGAATTTCCGCATCTATGGCTTCGAGAATGGCGTCTGCGGCAAAGGGCGGTGGCACATAAATCACCGACGCATCAGCGCCGGTTTTTTCAACTGCTTCATAGACCGTGTCAAACACCGGAACGCCCACATGTTTGGTGCCGCCCTTGCCGGGTGTGACGCCGCCCACCATCTGGGTGCCGTAGGCTATGGCCTGCTCCGTATGGAACGTGCCGTTGTTGCCGGTGATGCCCTGGCAGATGACCTTGGTTTTCTTGTTGATGAGAATGGACATGGAGCGAGCTGCTTTCGTCAGTAGGCCTTAAAAGGGTTGATGACAGTGACCGAACCATACTTTTGGCCGTGGTTCAAATCTTCAGAGTAAAGAGTAGCAGCGCCCAATCGTTCGGCTGCGGCAATCACTGCGCCATCCCAATAGGAGATTTGAAACCGTTTTGAATTTTCTGCTCCGTGATAGACCAGCGAAGAATCGACTGGCACACAGGGAAACTGCTCCAATTCCTCAAGCCAGTCCAATGCTTCGTCATGAGCAAGCGGGGTTTTCATTTTTCGCGTAACAGTTACGTAAAACTCTTGGAGAATTTGTGCAGAGAGACCGAGTTTTGATTTGGCAATCAGCTCCAAGGCTACGGATTTCTTTGCGCGGTCCTCAGGTAGTTTCGAGGCTGCATAGGCCACAACATTGGTATCGAGTACGACGTCAACGATCATAAAGGTCTTCCCGTTTCCATGTCACGGGCCCCATTTCTGCCGTGGAAGTACCAGCCAATTCCAGTAACCTGCGGCGCGCACGCTCGGTACGATCCTCAGATTTAGCAATCTTATCAAAGGTTTCCCGTACAATGGCGTTTACCGTTGTGCTGTTCTTGGCCGCATAAATTCGGACGGCTTCAAGGGATTCTTCGTCAACTGACAATGTTATGTTCTTCATTTACCTCACTCCATTTACACATAATATGTGTAAATGTGTAAAAATCAAGTTTGTTGCTTCGTCCTCAAAGTGAGCATCGGTGCCTAGGCAGCTTCCTTTACGGCCTTGACGATTTTTCGGGCGGCGTCGTCCAGGTCGTCGGCGGAGATGACATTGAGTCCCGAATCCTTGATGATCTTCTTGCCAAGATCAACATTGGTGCCTTCCAGGCGCACGACGAGCGGCACCTTCAGGCCTACGTCCTTCACGGCGGCAATGACACCTTGCGCAATGATATCGCACTTCATGATGCCACCGAAAATATTGACGAGAATGCCCTTGACCCGTGGGTCGGCGGTGATGATCTTGAAGGCGGCCGTCACCTTTTCGGTTGTTGCGCCGCCGCCCACGTCAAGGACATTGGCGGGCTCAAAACCATAGAGCTTGATGATATCCATGGTGGCCATGGCAAGGCCTGCACCATTGTCCATGCAACCTATGGAGCCATCGAGGGCCACGTAGGACAGGTCATATTTCGAGGCTTCGATTTCCTTTGAGTCTTCTTCCGAAAGATCGCGGTAGGCCTTGATTTCGGGATGGCGGTCAAGTGCGTTGTCGTCAAAGTTCATCTTGGCATCAAGGCACACCAATTGACCCTCGGGTGTAATCACCAGCGGGTTGATTTCCAGCAGGCTCATGTCCTTCCTGGTAAAGGCCTCGTAGAGCTGGCCCATCATTTTCACGCATTGCTTGACCTGGTCGCCCTGAAGCTTGAGGGCTGCTGCAATCTTGCGGCCAATGAATTGCGAGTAGCCCGAGGCGGGGTCGACGTGGATGGTTGAAATCTTTTGCGGGGTTTTTGCCGCCACTTCCTCAATGTTCATGCCGCCCTCGGTCGAGGCGATGAAAGCGACGCGCGAAGTTTCACGGTCCACCAGAACGGATAGATAGAGTTCCTTGGCAATGGCGGTGCCTTCTTCGATATAGAGACGCAGTACCTTTTTGCCCTGCGGTCCGGTCTGCGGTGTCACGAGCGTCATGCCGAGAATGCGTTGTGCTTCCGCGCGCACATCGGCCAGTGACTTTACAACTTTAACGCCACCACCCTTGCCCCGACCACCGGCGTGAATTTGCGCCTTCACC
>JANMKJ010000471.1:0-7309 GCA_031371945.1 Rhodobiaceae bacterium | reverse complement strand
TGCGCCTTGGTAAATTTCTTGACCACCCGGTCGCGTTTGAGGTTGGAGATATATTCGATGTACAGAAAGCCGTTTAGGTGGTCAACCTCGTGCTGGATGGAGGTTTCCAGAATGCCGCTGGCCAGAACTTCCTGTGCCTCCCCTTTGTGGTCAAGATAGCGCACTTTTACCTCGGAAGGCCTCGTCACCATTTCATAAAATTCCGGAATGGAAAGGCAGCCCTCTTCATAGTCGCTCACGGCCTCGCTCACGGAAACAATTTCTGGATTGGCCATGAACAGGGGCTTTCGTTCCTCGCCGTCCTTGGACAGGTCAATCACCACCAGCCGCTGCGCAACACCAATCTGGATGGCAGCAAGGCCAATGCCCGGCGCGTCATACATTGTCTCCAGCATGTCATCAAAAGTCTTCCGCACGTGCCTGTCCACGCCAGCAACCGCTTTGGAGGTCTGGCGCAGCATCGGATCAGGCAAAAGGACAATATCGCGAAGGCTCATGCGCCTGAAATAAGCGAGACTGTGCATTTGGTCAATCAAAGCATGATGTTAGTGAATTTTGGCCGCTTTCCCTTGCCTTTTGCCGCCAAAACTCCGATATACCCCAGCGGGAGGTTGGCGGCGGACGTACCGCTCGCCAACCGGGTCAGGTCCGGAAGGAAGCAGCCCCAACGAGATCGGAACGGGTTGCCCGTCCAGCCTCCCACCTCTATTGTCGCGGGCCAATCATGATTGATGCACCAGATACCGTGAACGCGCCCGCCTACCGCGTTCTTGCCCGCAAATACCGGCCACAGGACTTTGCCGGTCTCATCGGCCAGGACGCCATGGTGCGGACCCTGACCAATGCAATTGCCACCAACCGCATTGCCCAAGCCTATATGCTGACAGGTGTTCGCGGCATTGGCAAAACCACCACGGCCCGCCTCATTGCCCGCGCCCTCAACTATCCTGGCAGCCCCACCATCGACATGCCGGAGATGACACCCCAGTGTGAAGCCATCCTCGAATCGCGCCACATGGACGTCATCGAAATGGATGCCGCCTCCAACACCGGCGTTGACAACATGCGCGAGATCATTGACAGCGTGCGCTACGCACCGGTGTCGCTGCGCTACAAGATCTACATCATCGACGAAGTGCACATGCTTTCAAAAAGTGCCTTCAATGCGTTGCTCAAGACCCTTGAAGAACCGCCACCCCATGTCAAATTCATCTTTGCCACCACCGAAATTCGCAAGGTTCCGGTCACCATCCTGTCGCGCTGCCAGCGTTTTGATCTGAAACGGCTGGATGCAACCCTGCTCATGCAACATTATGGCCGCATTGCCGCGCTTGAAAATGTGACGATTGATGAAGCCTCGCTGCGCATGATTGCCCGGGCATCGGAAGGCTCAGTCCGCGACGGGCTGTCATTGCTGGACCAGGCCATCGCCTATGGTGAAGGTGTGGTGAAATCAGGCGACGTGGCCAGCATGATGGGGCTCATCGACAAATCACGCATTATCGAACTGTTTGATGCGGTCATGTCCGGCGCCACCGCAAAGGCCATCCACGAGGTCGAAGCCCAGTATGAGGGCGGCGGAGATCCCGAAACCATCCTAAATGATCTTGCAGATTTTGTGCACTGGGTCACACGACTGAAAGTGGTGAAGGATTCAGCCCTCAATGATGCCTCCCGCACTGAAATTGAAAAGTCGCGCGGGGTGGACTACGCCGCGCGACTCGGCATGGCCCACCTCGCCCGCGCTTGGCAGTTGCTGCTGAAAGGCATTACTGAAGTAAGCTTTGCCGCTCAGCCCCTGATCGCTGCGGAAATGGTACTTATTCGTTTGGCCCATGCGGCTGATTTTCCACAAGGCGAAGACCTGTTGAAATCAGCAAGACAGGCAAGCCCGGAACGATCAGCCCCAATCATGATGCCGCAAGCTGCAAAGCGCGAAGCACCACCACCTGAAACGATCGGCTCGCTGGCGCTGAAGTCGGACGTACAGCCACCGCAACCACCGACCGAGACCCGGGCATTTCTGGCATTTTCCGATATCATTGGCCTTGTCGACGAAAAGCGTGACGTAAAACTGAAGGGCGATCTTGAACGCTTCGTGCGGCCCATCCGCGTCAGTTCAGGCCAGGTTGAACTGGCCCTGGAACCCGGTGCATCGCCTGGCCTTCCGGGTGAGTTATCGCGCAAGCTTGAGGCTTGGACCGGTCGCCGCTGGATGGTTCTGGTAGCCCGCGAAGGCGGCGACAGGCCCCTGGCCCTGCAGAAAAAAGATGCACGTGAATCCGCTTTCCGCGAAGCCCGCGAGGATGCTGCGGTACAGGCCATACTCAAGCGCTTTCCAGGTGCTACGGTAACCGACGTGCGCGACCCTGAAACTCTAAAACCAACGGAAGAGAACGATGAAGAACCTCGGTGACATGATGAAGCAGGTCCAGGCCATGCAAACCAAAATGGCAGACATGCAAACCAAGTTGGAACAGGCAACCGTCACCGGCCAATCGGGCGGCGGCATGGTCAAGGTAACACTTTCCGGCAAGGGCGTGATGACCGCGTTAAGCATTGATCCATCCCTGTTGAAGGATGATGAAAGGGAAATCCTCGAAGACCTGATCGTGGCCGCCCATGCGGACGCCAAGGGCAAAAGCGAAACCCTGATGGCGGAAGAAATGAAATCCGTAACGGGCGGCCTGAGCTTGCCACCGGGTATGAAGTTGCCCTTCTGACATGAAGCGAACGGCGGGCGTTGAAATAGAGCGATTGATCCAGTTGCTCGCCAAGTTGCCGGGGTTGGGGCCGAGGTCTGCCCGCCGTGCCGCCCTGCACCTCATCAAGAATCGTGAAAAACTGCTGGCACCCCTGTCAGTGGCCATGGCCGAGGCACAGGACAAGGTCGTCGTGTGCCGTGAATGCGGCAATGTCGATACCATCGATCCCTGCACCATCTGCTGTGACCCCCGCCGTGACCGTGCCATTTTGTGCGTGGTGGAGGAAGTGGGTGATCTCTGGGCCCTGGAACGGGCCGGGGCCTGGACTGGCCTTTACCATGTTCTCGGCGGCACGCTTTCCGCCATGGAAGGAATCCGGCCCGAGGACCTGGCCATTAACCGCCTGATCGAACGCTCGGCAGCGACTGGCATGCGCGAGGTCGTGCTGGCCACCAATGCCACGGTGGAAGGCCAAACCACAGCGCATTACATTACCGAGCGGCTTAAAGGACTGGGCCTCAGTACCTCACGGCTCGCCCACGGCGTGCCTGTGGGCGGTGAACTTGACTACCTCGACGAAGGTACCCTGACCGCCGCCATGCGGGCCCGCAGGCCCTTCTGATTAACCCTTTGTAAACCGTGATTTCCTGCCCGCAGCGGCGGTTTGGCCAATTGGACCAGCCCTTGCTCCTGTCTCCTCAGTATTTCCGGTGCCGTTCCGGTTTGAGACAAGGGAGCAATAGACATGACACGACTTGCAGATTTACCAGGCTTTCTGAAGCGCTTTGGCAAAAACCAGAAGGGTAACGTTGCCATCCTTTTTGCCCTGTCTGCCATCCCCGTGTTTCTGGCGGCCGGTGCCAGCATCGATTACGCACGTTATTACGCAGGCGAAACGAAACTGCAGGCAGCCCTTGATTCGGCCGCCCTGAGTGCCGCCGCAGCCCATAATTTGACCAACGCCCAGCGCATTACCGCGGCCAATGCCGCACTCAAGGAAAACCTGAAACAGGGCGAACTCGCCGAGGTGACCAGCGCGTTCACAATCAAGGATGAAACCGTTTACGCCACCGCCGAGATGAAGCTGCCAACAAGCTTCATGGCCGTGGGCGGCATTAGCGAGATGCTGCTGTCAGCCGTAACTGAAATCGCAATCCCCGACGACAAGAACGCCGAGATCGCCCTCGTTCTCGACTACTCGCACTCCATGACGGAAAAGATCTCTGGCGGGGTAAAGTATATTGCCATGAAGAATGCTGCCAAGAGATTGATTGACGATCTTCAGCAAGCCAATCCAAGCAAGGTAAAATTCGGCCTCGTACCGTTCTCCAACAATGTGTACGTCACACTTCCCAAGGCCTACGTGCTTGGACAAACCGGGAGTGGCAATTGGACGGGTTGCACCCTGGACCGGCCATACCCGGCCAATCTCACGGATGCCACGCCAACCACCAACAATAATACGAAGTGGGGTCAACCTGAATCCCCCGGCGGCGCTGTTCCAAATTGCAGTGGCTACACCAGCAACAAGCTGTTCGTAAAGCCGTTGACTGATGATTTCAACGGTCTCAAGTCCCAAATCGATTCCATGACTCCCTACTCAAATACTCACATTGCGTTGGGCGTGGAGTTTGGCTTTCATTTGCTGTCAGACAATGCACCCTTTACAAATGGCGTGAGTTACTCTGACAAGAAAACCGAAAAAATCATGATCGTGCTCACCGATGGCGCGCAAACCGAGGGAGCCTTTGGCTCAGGCGGCGGTCGCAGCGCTAACCAAGGAAAATCCAATCTCGAAGTCCTTTGTGAAAACGCCAAGGCTAAAGGCATTACCATGATGACCATTGCCTATGATCTCAATGACACTGATACGCGCAAGCGATTGCGCAATTGCACAACCGACCCCATCAAGCATTTCTTTGTTGCGGACGACACGGCTGCCGTGGCGAGTGCCTTCGACAATATCAAGAATGTCATCACGGCTCAGGTATTCATCAGCAAGTAATCGCATAACCCACCCGAATCATTGTAGGCTCCGGGATCATTTTTCGGGGCCTTTTATTTTGCTTGAAACCGATCTCTATCTGCCGGTGAAAAATTTCCTTGAGCGGCAAGGCTATTGTGTAAAGGCCGAAATCGGCAATTGTGACGTGCTGGCGGTGAAGGGCGATGAACCCCCCGTCATCGTCGAGCTGAAAACCAGCTTTAACCTGCAACTGCTGCTGCAGGGCATCGACCGGCAGGCCGTGACCGACTACGTCTACCTGGCCATTCCGGAACCGAAACAGTCACTTCAAAGAGATATCCTGCGCCTCTGCAAGCGCCTGGGCCTTGGACTGTTGACGGTGAGCAGCACGTGGGTTGAACCCCATCTTGACCCCGCCCCCTACCAGCCCCGCAAAATTGCCCGGCGTAAAAATGTCCTGCTGAAGGAGTTTCAACGCCGGGTGGGCGACCATAATGCCGGCGGCAGCGCCAAGCGCCCCATTGTTACCGCCTACCGCCAGGATGCCTTGCGCTGTGTGAAATTCCTGAAAACCTCGGGCCCCGCAAAACTCTCCGACATCACCATGCAAACCCAGGTCAACCGCGCCAACACGATCCTGCGCAGCGACGTTTATGGCTGGTTCTTCAAGGTTGAGCGCGGCATCTACAGCATTTCACCGCGCGGCGAAGACGCCCTCAAGGTTTTTGCCGATGTGGTCAGTGTGATCTAGATATCAGGCGAGGTTTTTTTGATCCTGTGGTGCAGGCGCCGTATGCCCCACCAGACCAACCCGAGAATAACGGGCACCAGCACCCAGTCTGGAAACTTTGCCGCCGGGCCGTAGATATATTCCGTAGCCCCGCCCACAAACTTTGCAACGATGTTGAACAGGTAATAACTGATGGCCACCACCGAAATACCTTCAACCGTTTCCTGCAGCATAAGCTGCTGCCGTGCGCGCTGCTCCATGGAGCGCAACAGCTTTTGATTCTGTCCCTCAAGCGCAATGTCGACACGTGTACGTAGCAGGTTGCTGGCGCGCTCGCTGCGCTTGGCCAGATCCGAAATCCGGTCAGCCACGGCGAGACAGGTGTTCATGGCCGGACTGAACCGGCGATCAAGAAATACTCCGATTCTCTGGCAGTTCACGACGCGTTCTTCGCCAAGCTCGGCCACCCGCTTGTCAACCAGTGCAGCATAGGCGCGTGCTGCCGCAAAGCGAAAGCTGCTGCGGTTGGAAACGTCTTCGACATCGCGTGCCGTTGTTGAAAGGCGGGCCAGCAGTGCCGCATCATCGTCAACATTCTGCGCTGAGAGCATACCTTCAATGGTCTGCGCCAGGGATTTTTCCAGGGGCCCGAGTTTTTTCTGCAGATCCAGCGCCAGCGGAAAAGCCAGCAACGCCATCATGCGGTAAGTCTCAATTTCATGAATGCGGCGTGAAACCCGCCCCAGCGAAAGGGGGGTCAATCCAAGGTCATGCACGAGCATGCGGGTGTAACCGTCGTCGCCAATTTTGAAATCCGTCCACACCGTGGCCCGGCCGTGGCTCACATGGGAGCCGGCAAGATCATCATGGCCGAAGTATTTCTTGAGAAATGCTGCAGTCGGCGGCTTCATGTCCTTTGACATCACCTCGGTATGAATGGCCACCAGGCGCTTGCCCGGCAGCTCGTCAATCCAGCCGAGGGGCAGGAGTGCAATCGCTTCCTGCTTGTTGCGCGTGTTCTGGGCGGTAACGCTGATGCGGTAGAACTCGCCGTGGCGTTCATACTTGAACAGGGTGGACGCAAGTTCCGCCGTGTGGTGACGGGCCCCCTCCAGCGGCGGTTTTACGCCAAAGGCATCACACAGCTTTACCACGTGGGCGAGCGGGTTTCCGCCGCCGGGAGGCAGCGTGAAGGCAAGGTGCGTAATGCGTGCAGGCGCCATCACGGCCAGGCCCGGCCGGCCGTGGATTTCGTCATTCAAAACATGGCGAAGTTCGTGATCCTGCATGATATTCTCCCAGTCAAATGGCTTATGGGCGGGCCCCCGATACGTCAATGCGGCGCAATAACGCCCATGGGGATTGACGCCGCCGCTATTCGCGCTAGTTTTGCCGCATTATATGAAGGGCGAGGCGACCTTGGCAGCACTCATCGAGTTTGCACCTGCAACACCAGGCCGAAAGGCCTCGCGATCCGTACGCCGCCAGCAGTTGATCGACGCCACGATCGGCGTGCTCGCGCGCAAAGGTTTCTCCGCCCTCACTGTATCGGACGTTGCCAAGGCGGCCGGCCTTTCCGTGGGGATCATCAACTTCCATTTTGAAAGCAAGGAAAAGCTGCTGTCGGCCTGCCTCAGCTACCTTGCCGATGAATACTATCGCAACTGGAAAGAAGCGCTGCAAACACCGCAGGTCAACGCTGCGTTCAAACTCCAATCCGTGATGTTGAGTGATTTCGATGACCGGGTTTTCACCAACGAGAAGCTGGGGGCCTGGATTGCCTTCTGGGGCGAAGCCCAAGGCCGGCCAACCTATACGGAAATATGTTCAGCGTTCGATGATGAGCGCACCCTTACGGTGTTGGACCTGTGCACCCCCGGGTTGCCCACATGCAGGGGGGACGCGAGG
>JANMKJ010000429.1:0-3921 GCA_031371945.1 Rhodobiaceae bacterium | reverse complement strand
AGACGAAAAGAAACGCGTGTTTGTAAATCAACTGACACTTTGCAAACCCTCTACGCAACACTTACCCATCCCAACACGGGGGATTACGCATCGGATATGGTTAACAACTGGTTAACGGTTTGCTTCAATACGAGAGGGATCAGGCCGTTTCGGCACCATAGTAGAGCGACACCACATGCTGGGCCTCGGCGAAAAACAACCAGCGTTCAAACACGGCAGCCAGCACTATTGCGGGTGCTGCAATCCAGGAAAACCACGGTGTCAGCTGGCACGCAGCCAGTGCAATCAAAGATGCAAGAAGCAGCAGAAACACTGCATTGCGGAGCTTCATGGTGTGCCTGCGGGCGACGGCAAAACCCATTTCCTTCATGATGTAATTTTCCGAGGTGTGGGGCACTTCCCACTGGCGAACGCCGGCCCCCAAACCGGTGGCTGCCGCCATAGTGTGGGTTCGCATGGCGGCATCGATTGAGCGCCAGTAAAAAAATTTGAGAAGGCCCACGAGCAACACGGCCGTGATGGCAAGAATCATCTGAAAAATCTGGTACCTGCCGAATGCAGTTGCTATCGCCGTCATCAATCCGGCACCGGTTGCCAGTGCAAAGGCGAGATAGACAGGGACGGTGAGCGGATGGTTCCAGGCGCGAATGGTGGTGAGGGTGGAGTAAATTTTCGCGGTGCAAATCACAGTGATGGTGCACATGGCGACGGTGATCAGGCCGAGGGGTGCGATTAAAGCGGGCACGTGAATGATATCAGTCCACACGGCGGCGAACAGAACGGCGGGAACATAGGTGGCTATGGCGGCCACGCCCTCCCGCGACAACCATGAACTCCGCCACTGGGACAACGCACGCCAGGCCCTTTCCGGATGGCCGAGATGGAAAGTGGACGAAAGCAGCCCCACGGTGATGAGGCCAAGTGCGATGACGATGGAAGTAACGCCGAAGGCCTGGACGGATACGACACCATGGTTGAAACCGACCAGGCCGAGCAATGCCAGCAGGCCATAACCGGCACCCGATGCGGTGGTGAAGAGGATGACGGAATAGGCAGGGTTCATGGGCTAGCCTTCCAGCTTGTCCGAGTAGTCTTCCTCTTTGCCGGACGGCATAGAGGATTTTCCGCTCAACAACCGATCGGCCCAACCGAACAGGCGGTCCATGGCGGAGCCATCACCCTTTGGCAATGCACTTGGCCTTGAGGTGGCGGAATCCCTGCGCGCACGGGGCGGCAAGTATTTGTTTGTTGGCTTGTAGCCCATCTCGGGCAACAGGTCGTAACCTTGACGCTCTTGGACAAGTTGTGAGACAGCGGAATCAGGGTCGCCCAAATCACCGAAGTGACGGGCTCCTGTCGGGCAGGCCTTCACACAGGCCGGTGCCCGGTCTTCAGGTTCAAGGTTGGTGTTGTAGATCCGGTCAACACACAGGGTGCATTTCTTCATGACGCCTGCGGTGTAATCATATTCGCGCGCACCATAGGGGCAAGCCCAGGAACACAGCTTGCAGCCGATGCAGGTATCCGGGTTGACCAGCACGATGCCATCCTCGGCCCGCTTGTAGGAGGCACCCGTCGGGCAAACAGTTACACAGGCTGGCGTTTCGCAATGCAGGCAAGAGCGCGGGAAATTCACCACACGGCTGTCGTCCCTGCCCTCCTCCTTCACCTCGTAGCCATGGACACGGTTCAGCCACACGCCGGAGACGTCGGCACCGTAGGGATTGGTATCGGTGAGCGGGCCGGACGCACCCTGGCTGTTCCATTCCTTGCAGGACGTGGCACAGGCCTGGCAGCCCACACAGGTATCAAGATCAATGACGAGGCCCAGTCGTTTCTGGATCGGCTGGGGTGCTGGCCGCGAGGTCATGCCTTCACCTGCATTTTCCTGAAGGCCGGAAACTGGGGAGAGCTTTCCGCCGACTGGTCCGCCGCCTTCTCCACCCGCACCTTGAGGTCATACCAGGCGGCCTGGCCGGTGATGGGGTCGCTGTTGGAAAAACGGTAGCCACCCTCACGTTCTGGCAGAAGGTCCGAGATCAAGTGGTTGAGCAGGAATCCTTTTTTGGACTCTGGTGCATTGCCAGCAAGCCCCCAGGTGCCGGAGCGCTTGCCGATGGCGTTCCAGGTCCAGACCGTGTCCGGGTTGACGCCGCTCATCAATTTCGCCTGCCCCTTGATTTGCCCATGGTGCGACGTGACGGTGACCCAGTCACCATCGGCAATGCCGAGCGCCATTGCCTTGTCGCGGTTTAAATAAAGCCAATTACGATCAAGAATCTGCCGCAGCCAGGAATTTTGCGAACCCCAGGAATGATACATCGCCATGGGACGCTGGGTGATGGCATGCATGGGGTAATCCGCTTCCGACACCATGTCCCCCTCAAACGGCGGGTACCAGAAAGGAATGGGATCAAAATATTTGGCAATGCGGGGACGATGGCCAACAGGCGGAAGCACCTTGCCATGGCCCAAGGCGGCCAGCCGGAACTTCTGCAGTGGCTCACTGTAGAGCTGATGGATGATGGGTTCGGGCTTTCCCATGAAACCGAAGAAGGTTGCCCAATCGAGATAGTCCCAGTTCACATGGCGATAGTATTTCATGTGGTTCGGCAACTCGTAAAACCAGTGGCAGCCATTATCGATATAGGCCTTAAGCTGGTTCGGATTGGGCGTGCCCCTGCCCTGGTGCTTGCCTGCGGGTCCGCGGAATCCGGCAAGCGGACCGAGACCCGGTGCGCGTTCATGGTTGACGATGTAATCGGGATAGCCGCCGGGATAGCGCGGGTTGCCATCGGGCCGGGTCATGCCGGGAAGGCCGAGCCGTGCGCCAAGATCCAGCAGCACCGACTGGAACGCACGCACTTCACGTTCGGGTTCCACCACGGGCTGGCGGATTGAATCGGCGGGGCCGTCAGCCTCGGAGATCGGCCGGTCGAGCATCGAGATGCAATCCCAACGTTCGAGGTAGGTCGTATCCGGCAATATCAAGTCGGCGTATTGCACCATTTCGGAATTATAGGCATCGCTGTAGATGATTTTCGGAATGACGTATTCGCCGTCGTCACGCTTGGCGGTCAGGGCCTTCAGCGTGTCTGGCACGTTCATGGCCGAGTTCCAACTCATGTTGGCCATGTACATAAACAGCACATCAATGGTGTAGGGGTCTCCCCTTGCCGCGTTGTTGATGACCATGTGCATGAGGCCATGGGCGGCGATCGGTGCATCCCAGGAGTAGGCCTTGTCGATACGTTGGGGAACGCCCTCCGCGTCAACCAGCAGGTCTTCCGGGCTGGTGACAAATCCCAGCGGCGGACCGGGCATGGGCGTGTTGGGTTTTACCTGCCCTACTTTTCCGGCGGGCTTCACGCCGGGCGGAATGGGTTTTGGAAAGGGCGGCTTGTAGCGGAAGCCACCGGGCACATCGATGGTGCCCAGGATAATCTGCAGCAGGTGAATGGTGCGGCATGTCTGGAAGCCGTTGGCATGGGCCGAGATGCCGCGCATCGCATGCATGGAAACGGGACGTCCCACCATGGTTTCATGGCGGCGGCCCGTGTAGTCGGTCCACGGCACTTTCAGTTCGATCTGCTGCTCAAAGGCCACTTCGGCAATTTCGGCGGCGATGCGCTTGATGGTGCTGGCGGGCACACTGCATTTGGCGGCCACGGCATCGGGTGAGTATTCAGGTGACAGGTAGCGCTCGGCAATCAGCGTGAAGCTGGTCACAACTTTACGGCCATCAGGCAACGTGAAGCGGCCCATGAGTTTGGGCAGCGCGTCGTTGGATGTGGCGGGCATGGGCGAACTGGTATGGGCATCCCAGACTTGCGCACCATTTGCTTCATTGCGGGCAAACAAGCCGTGGTCTGCGCCGCCGGGATTTTCGATGACGAGCCATGTCGCATTGGTGTAACGCTG
>JANMKJ010000423.1:0-9084 GCA_031371945.1 Rhodobiaceae bacterium | reverse complement strand
CAAGAAACGCGTCAAGAAGGGCCATGTAGCGCGTAAGGCCAAGTCCGCCGCAAAAATTGAATCCGTTGAACCGTCCGTGGAACCAAAAATTAAAGCACCAGTCGAAGCGCCAGTTAAGGCACCAGTTGTAGCGCCAGTCGTGAAAGCCACTCCGAAAGTTGAAGTGCAAGAAACGCCAAAGCTTGAAGTGAAAGCCACTCCGAAAGTTGAACAGCCTGTAAAAGCTGCGGGCGTGAAACCCCCAATTCCCCGGGCAAAACCCATCATGACACCTGCGAAGCCAGAAAAGGAAGTTGTCATCGTCTTGCCGCCACCGTTGGCATTGCCGAAGGTCGAAGTGCCTCAAAAACCAAAGGGGGATATGTCCGATGATGCTTGTCTGCAGCAGTTGCGCGCCTTGGGCGCAGAGTTCACGATTGCTGCGAACAATGTCGATAGCGGCCTCTGCCACGTATACAATCCCGTGCACCTCAATTCCATAAGGGCGCAAAAGGACGTGGTAAAACTTCCCGAAGCGCCGCTGCTCAATTGCAAGTTTGCCCTGCAGTTTTCGAAATGGGTGCGGGAATCCGGTGCGCCAATCCTGTCCGCCCAGATGAATTCACCGCTCGAGAAATTGGCAACGGGTCCAGGCTTTGAATGCCGCGGCCGCAACGGCGATGCATCGGCCAAAATTTCTGAGCATGGCTATGGCAATGCGGTTGATATCACCACGTTTAGGATGCGCAATGGCGAAGTCGTGAATGTGGCCGAGGCCCAGAACACCGCGGCAGCCAGCTATTCAATCCTGCGTGGGCTTCGCGCCTCCGCCTGCGGCTATTTCACCACCGTGCTCGGCCCCGGTTCAAACGAGGCCCACAAGACCCATTTCCATTTCGACATGGGCGCACACGGTAAAACGGGAAACTACCGAATTTGTGAGTAGCGGTCTAAAAGCTCCGGCCTTCCACGAAAAAGCCGTACAAGCTGGTGAGCAGCGTCACGCCAAGAATTGTTGCGACCCAGTTCGCAAGCACCTGGATGGCAAGGGCCAATGCCAGGCCGAAAGTTCCGAGTGCTCCAAACAGCAGGCTGAACAGGAATACGCCAAGACCTGCAATGAATACGCACCCGATGAACAGGATTACCAGTCCCAGCAATTGCCAGAAGTTATCCTCCGTAGCTGCCCACGCATTGCCGAGGCCGAAATCTGTGCGCCCCAAAGCCACGGCAGGCAGTTTGACCGACAGCCGGTAGGCCGCGACCAACACGTAAGCGTAAACCGCAATCAAGGCCGGCACGATGACGAGGGCCAAAACCTCACCTACCATTGCCCCTAGAATGTAACTGGCAAAGGTAACTACCACGCCCGCCGCTATGGCCCCCGCCGCCAGCATGAGCCCAATGAGCAGGCCATTGCCGATGTAGCGCCACATGAGCCCGTCAAGGCGCAGGCGGTCCCACCCCTGCGGCACCTCATCGAGCAGCACATATCGGTGCCAGTTCACCGCAATCGAGGCATATGCCACAAACGACCCCACGAGCAGCGGCAGCATGACCACCAGCGTTCGCGGATCAGCTTTTTCGGGATCTGCCAAGCCGTTGAGGATCAGGTACAGGTTTGCCCCTACGTTGAACGGCAGCAATATTGCCATCCACGGCCAGCTGATATGAACGGCGAAAGCGGCATTGTTGAACGTCGACTTGAAGGCATGGCCCAGGGCACCTGTCACCGGAAGTTGTCGCATAAGCTGCCTCGTCAAAATTGATTCGTGCCGGATACTGCCGTAAGTATCGCCGGCTTGCAAAGACAGGGAAGCTGACATGGCCGTGATTACATCGGAAGCGGAACTCGCCGCACTTTACGAGGCACCAGTACCCACCTCCATTCTCAAGGAAGTGGATCGTATTACGCCTGACTATGCAAAACTCATTGCGGCCTCGCCCTTTGCAGTCCTGGCAACAGCGGGACCTGGAGGGCTGGATTGTTCTCCGCGCGGCGATCCTGCGGGATTTGTGCGGGTATGTGACTCTAAAACCCTGATGATGCCTGACCGGCGCGGCAACAACCGCATCGACAGCTTGCGCAATATCGTAAACGATCCGCGGGTGGGCCTGTTGTTCCTCATCCCCGGCATCGGCATGAGCATGCGCGTCAACGGCAGAGCCCAGCTCTCAACAGATCAAAATCTCTGTGAGTCCTTCACCATGGAAGGCAAGGTGCCAAAATGTGTGATCGTGATAACGGTCACCGCTGCCTATACCCAGTGCCAGAAGGCGATAGCGCGGTCAAAATTATGGGACGTAACCCAACACGTAAAACCGACCGACCTCCCCACCATGGGGGAAATGATGCAGCGTCTCAGTTCCGATAATTTCGACGGCAAGGCCTATGACGCGGCCTACCCGGAGCGGATGAAGCAAACCATCTATTGAAAAAGGGACCAATCACTGGAGGATTGGTCCCTGTTGTCAAACTCAGGTGCCCGATCTGATGTTGTTCGAAATAGCACTAAATCTGTCGTGAAGTGCCGAACTTATGAAGGGCAATGCAGCCACGAGCGCCATCGCCATAGCTGACGCAATCAAGGCATATTCAATTGCAGTTGAGCCGGATTGATCGTTTAGGTAGTGTGAGAACAGTCGCATCTTCGGTCGTGTTTCCTGTCTGGTTGAGGGGAGGAACTATTGCTCAGAACAACCCGTTCTGTGCGACACAACCACTAGCAACCATGGGTGGCACGATCAAGCGCAACCAGAGTTTACAATTAACAATACCTGAAGTTGCAGAAGTGTAACTAACTGTGTTACAACGGTTTTTCAGGGGTGTTTAGAACTGGGGTTAAAAGTTGCCCGACAAATGTTCAGACAAAATCCCTCTAATTGTCAAAATACACGTACCCAGGGTTGGGAGCTGTCCCAACAAATGCAGAGAAGCTAAGGGATCAATTTGTGATGTGATTGATCCCTTGAGCGGCTGATTACGATCCGGACGTAATGGAAGCGCCGATACTGGCGAACTTGGTGGCGATCACACTGCCCAACAATGGCATTGCCGCTACCAGCGCAAGGGCCATGGCAGAAGCAATCAGAGCGTATTCAATGGCGGTTGCGCCGGTTTCATCGCTTAAGTAGCAGGAAATAAATTTCAGCATGAACATATCCTTCCAAAGTTATTTCAAGTCTGATGACAGTGATTAACACATCATTGTCCGTTCCTCTCATAACCCTTCAAAAGGCCCCTTTCAGCCCGAAACTGGATTTACTATTAGCGTGTAAAATAAGAATCTAATTTTCGAATATCTGAAAGCAACTGGCGCAATTTGCCCTTTGGTCCACACTCGTCTACACACCCCGCCATGAACAAGCATGTCCCCAAGGTTGGTCTCGTTTCGCTGGGTTGCCCCAAGGCGCTGGTGGATTCCGAGCGCATTCTCACGCAGCTGCGCGCCGAAGGTTATATCATTGCGCCTGGTTACGCCGATGCGGACGTGGTGCTGGTGAACACGTGCGGATTTCTCGACAGTGCCAAAGCCGAAAGCCTTGCTGCAATCGGTGAAGCCATGGAAGAAAATGGCCGGGTGATCGTTACTGGCTGTTACGGTGTGGAAGCTGATGCCATCCGGGCGGCACATCCTGGTGTTCTGGCCATTACCGGTCCGCATCAGTACGAAGCGGTGGTGGGCGCCGTGCATGACGCACTGCCACCCGTGCATGACCCCAAATACGATCTGATGCCACCCCAGGGCTTGCGGTTGACTCCCAAGCACTATGCCTATCTCAAAATTTCCGAGGGCTGCAACAACCGCTGCTCATTTTGTATTATCCCCTCAATCCGTGGCGATCTGGTTTCCCGGCCCGTCGCTTCAGTCCTTTATGAGGCCGAACGCCTGGTGAAAGCTGGCGTGAAAGAGCTTCTTGTCATCAGCCAGGATACCTCCGCCTTTGGTGTGGATATCAAATACGCCACAAGCAAGTTCCATGGTCGCGAAGTGCGCGCCAAGTTCTACGACCTCGCAAAGGAATTGGGCGACCTCGGCGCCTGGGTGCGCATGCACTATGTTTACCCCTACCCCCACGTCGACGATGTTATTCCCCTGATGGCCGAGGGGAAAATTCTTCCCTACCTTGACATTCCATTCCAGCATGCGTCTCCAACTGTGCTTAAGGCGATGAAGCGCCCGGCCAACCAGGAGAAAGTTCTGGATCGCTTGGCCAGCTGGCGGAAAATCTGCCCTGACATTGCCATCCGTTCCACCTTCATCGTTGGCTTTCCGGGTGAAACCGACGCTGATTTTGAATACCTCCTGCAATGGATGGGGGAAGCAAAGCTCGAACGCGTGGGTTGCTTCAAATACGAACCCGTATCAGGTGCCAAGGCAAACGATTTGGGCCTGGCGCAGGTGCCAGACGAGGTGAAGGAAGAACGCTACCACCGCTTCATGGCAGCCCAGCAGGAAATTTCTGCGGCGATTTTCCAATCCAAGGTGGGTCGCGAAATTGATGTTCTGGTGGATTCAATTGATACAGAAAATGACGAGGCCGTTGCCCGCTCGCCCTGGGATGCTCCAGAAATCGATGGTAACGTGTTCCTTCCCGGTGCCGCCCACTTGAAGCCCGGCGACATGGTCCGCGCCCGGATCGTTGAGGCCGAAGAATATGACCTCGTTGGTGAAGTGATTTAACTATAACAATCCAAGCGCTGCCAAATCCCGCCGCATCGCCTCGCTCATGTCCTCTGCCCCCACGCCCGATTTCAAATCCGGTGGAGCATCTTCGGCAGTGAGATAGCGCCAACCCTGAAAAGGCCGCCGAGGTGCCGGACGCACCAGAACGATTTTCGGTTTGAAATCAATACGGCATCGCCCGATGCCATCAGCACCCGTGACAGGCACCAGATCCGCGATGGGTTGGCGACAGAGGATGAGCCCGCGAATAACCCAATAAAGTGACCCTCCTGCCAAAATTTCGTCACGCCTTTTCGGAAACATCCGGGTCGTGTGATCCAGCGTGTCGAGACTCAGACGCACGTTCTTGATCCATTGCCGCAGTTCTGCCACTTCGGATACGCCGACACATAGTTTGACAAGGTGAAGTGCCATTTGCTGGAATTGTGACCTCTGGACTAACTGAACGTTTCCCATGCTAGTATGCCGACGATCAAAACTCAAAACAGGAGGCCATCATGTCCACAGTAGCAAAAGTGATCGAACTCACCTCATCATCGCCAAAAAGCATAGAGGATGCAGTTGAAACTGGCATCAAACGGGCAGATCAGACACTCGACCAGATCGAAGGCGCCTGGATTCACGATATCAAGTGCGTCGTGAAGAATGGCAAAGTCATCGAATGGCGCGTTAACATGAAGGTGACCTTCCTGCTGAAATAGGCATCACGCCATCGTGAGAACACCTACGCGCTCGTGATTGGCATGTGATGGCAGGCATTGCCAACTTTGGCCTATGCCGCGCCTGGAAACCAAATTAGATGCTCCCCGTTTGACCGACTTTCTTGCCGTCGACCACGTCAAATTGCAAAGCTATGTAGGTGCGACGGCGTTCGAGGCGATTGGCCAGCGCTATGCAGCGGCCTTTCCCCAGCTGGATCCAGGGCTGCGCTGGTTTTCCCGCAATCTCCACATCTTTCTAAGCGAAACAGCGCCTTATTCAGAACGACCAGAATTGGCTGAATTGGCCCAGCTGGAAATGGCGCTCCATGCGGCCTTTGAAGCGCCCGATGTCCCAGTGATGACCCTCGCTGATCTGGCAAATTACGAAGCAAACGGACTGCATGATCACACGCTGGATATGCATCCATCTGCCCAACGATTGTCATTCAATTTCAACACGACGAGCCTTTGGTCTGCCCTGCAATGCGGGGAGCTTCCGTCCCGCCCCAAAATGCTCGAAAGCCCGCAACAGCTCATCGTCTGGCGACAAGGCAACCAACCACGATTTAGAATGATCGGTGAAGACGAGGCCATCGCCATCGACCTTGCACTTACGTCCGTACCGTTTTCCAGGGTTGTAGGCGCCCTGGCTGAATTTGGCCAGGGCGCCGGCGGTGGTGATGGTGCTGTGACCTATTTGCGGGGTTGGGTATCCGCCGAACTGGTTTCCGCCGCCCGTATCTTGAAAGCTTCAGGTGAAAAATAACCGCCGTCGAGCCGCTTGAACTGATAGGATTCCTGGATACGCACGCCAATATTGTGACGCACCATCAACTCCGCCAGTTTCATGCCATCGATCAGTACTATGCGGCGCGGCACCAGGGCTACAAACCCGGCTGCTGCCTTGGTGAACTTGCCGGTCGCCACGAATACGCCCTTGGTTGCATGGTGGGCATCGAGGCTTCCTGCGAAATCCCGCACGTCACTCAATGGCACGCGCGAATTCAGCTTGTAGCGCTTGGCCTGCAGGTAAATAAGGTCGAGGCCAAGTTCGTCCTGTTCAATCACGCCGTCAATGCCACCATCGCCCTTGCGGCCAATCCTGTGGGCAAAATCGCGCCGCCTGCCGCCATAGCCCATAGCCAGCATCACATCGATAATCAGTTGTTCAAAGAATTTTGCCGACTGGGCGTGGATGCGCCCCAGCAACTCCTGGCGCAATGCCACGGTTGATGAGAAATGCGCATCAACCACCTCCGCTTCTTCACTTTCATCTGCGCTGGTATCAACTTGAGCCGCACACATGGAGGCCCATTCGGCTTCCAATTGCTCGTGCCATGGCTTCATCAGCCCTGCATAGTCATTCATGTTTGTATTGCCCTCGGTTAGCAGGGCGCTACATACTTCAATCTTCTTAATCCGACGTAACAGATTATGATTCGATTTTAGTGAACGTGCGGCAACAGCGTCAGCTGTTGATCTTGCTCACAAAGCAACTCACACCATTGGCCTTGAGCTTCAAGCATTTCGACTTGGCAGCATTCTGGCTTTCAAATCCGGCAAAGCGGATGCGATAGAATATGCCCTTTGAACCAAGGTCGGCGCGCACCACGATCGGCTTCTGACCTGACAATGCACGATGCTTGGCTTGCATCTTCTTCCAGGTTGACCAGGCTGCATCTTCGCTATCGGCAGATGCGACCTGCACACTCCAGCCCGTTTGGGTCGGTGCATCGGTGGCGTCCGGTGTAGCAGGAGAAGCTTCGGCCGCGGCCGCTGTTTCTTCAGTCGGATCAGTATCCTCAACGGCCTCAACCGCTACTATCTTTTCCTCAACGGCCGGAACAGCATTCTTGGCCACAGGAACCCGATCAACAATCTTGGTTGTCGGCAGTTCAACATTGGACTCCACGCTGGCAGTTTCGATGGGATCAATTTGGCCATCACCCAGCAATGCTGGCGAAGGTGCGACAGCTTCGGGCAAGTCGGGCTTGCGAACCGTTACCTTGCCTCCCACCGCAGTCATGGCGGCGACTGCCACACGGCTGACGCCGGCGGCCGCAGGTTGCGTTCCTTCAAGACCAGCGAGCTTGTCATTAGCCTGGACAAAATTGGGATTGGCGGCAACCGCCAATTCAAGTGACTTTTTTGCATCCGCAGGGCGTTTCAGGCTTTCATAGGCAAGTGCTTCCGAATAATGCACGCGTGCCTTGTCTGGATGATTGTAGCGCAAAGCCTTGTCATAGTCTGAAAGTGCAAACAGCAACTGCCCGCTCTCGCGCAAGGCATTGCCGCGGCTGTAATAGGCATGGGCGAAACTCGGATCAAGAAACAGCGCGCTGGTAAAGTCTTCAATAGCAGCCGACTGCCTGTCGAGTTTCTGTTGGGATAGGCCACGGTTGTAAAGGGCGGTGGCACGCAAGGCACCACTCATGGCGTCAAGTTGCAAGGCAGAAGTGTAATCATCAATGGCAAGCTGGTGCTCAGCCAATTGCTGGTGCGCCAGGCCCCGGTTGAGCAAGGCATTAGCCAGAACTTCGGTCGGCAGGCTGCGTGATTCAATGGCCTGTGAATAGCCGGCAATGGCCGCAGACTGGTCACCAGAGGCCAAAGCCTGATAGGCCTGCGTGGCGATTGTGACATTGTCGTCATTTGATGTAGCGAATGCCGTACCGGATGCAGCCACACTTGCAGCAAGTAACGCGGAACTAACAGACGCAAGAATTACACAACGGATACTCATCCCGATATTAGTACCCAGTTAGGGTTAAAACTCCGTTTCCATGCGGTTGTTTTAAATCAGGACGATGGGTTAACCTTCTCGTAATGCGTGGTCAAATTGGTCCGTCAGGGGCTTGAGAAAATAGCTCAGCGGCGTTTGCGCCCGGGTTTGTATAAAGGCTTCGGCCGGCATGCCGGGACGCAACTTGTTGGTACCAAGCTTTGCCAGTTCAGCGGCAGAAATGGTCAGCCGCACGACATAGACCGGCGGCGAATTCTGGTCGGTGCGACTGGTATCAGCCGAAACTTGCGTCACCTCAGCGGAAATATCTGGCGTGGTGCGCGCGTTGAACGCCGGGAACTTGACATGGGCAAACTGGCCAGTTTGCACTTGGTCAATGTCCTGGGGCTTGACCTGCGCCTGCAGCACCAGGTCATCAGCTTCAGGCACAATGTACATGATAGGTTCGCCAGCGCTAATCACGCCCCCGATGGTGTGAACGGCTAACTGATAGATGCTGCCCGTGATGGGTGCCCTGATCACCATGCGTTCCAGCCGGGATGCTGCCGCCAGCTTGCGTTCCCTGTACTCGGCAACCTTGCCGTCAATCTCGCGAAGTTCCGTCAATGTCTGTGACTGGTCTTCCTCGTCAACTTGCAGGACTTGCAGCCGCACCTCCGCGATTCTAGCCTCGGCCGCAGCCTTGCTGGCCACCAGTTCGCCGCGTTGCCCGTCAAGATTGGCGGTTTCGCGGTCCATGGCCATGACCCTGCTGATCGGCACCAATCCTTTCTTCTGCAGGTCCTTCAAATCAGTGAGTTCATCCTTGATCAGGGCCAATTGCTTGTCTTTGGATTTGCGTTGCGATTCGAGACCGGATATTTGCTCCGTTAGCTGATCGATTTGCTGGAAAAGCTGTTCTTTTTTTCCCTTCATGCTGTTCAAGCGCGCTTCAAAAAGCCGGGTTTGTCCGGCCATGATGGCAGCAAGATCA
>JANMKJ010000415.1:0-2049 GCA_031371945.1 Rhodobiaceae bacterium | reverse complement strand
CAGCCCAAGGAATGCGGCAAAGTGCTTGGCACCGGACGACTCCAGCAATTCCAGCGCCCGGCCCGGGCTGCCCCCGGAGAGACCGACGGCAATTTCCAGGGTCTCTGCAGTGCGGGGTTCATCAAGCGGCAGGCCTGCGACGACGGCGGCTGTCTCCTCGTGGGTCAAAGGCTGCAGGTCAATGCGCATGCATCGGGAACGTATGGTGCGCAGCAAGCGACCAGGCTGATTGCAGACCAGCAACAACAGGCAGTTTGGTGGCGGCTCTTCGATGAGTTTGAGCAGCGCATTGGCGGAGGCGTTGTTAAGATCGTCAGCGGTATCGATTATGGCAACGCGCCAGTTGCCGCTGCCCGCCGTGAGGCCAAAGAAGTCTGACAGCCGGCGTGCGTGATCTACGCCGAGTTCGGATTTCAGCTTCTTGGTTTTAGGATCCCACTGGCGCTCGAGCACAAACAGGTCGGGATGGGACCGGGACGCTATCCAATGTGCAGACCGTGGATTGGAAGCCGCCAGGACTGTTTCGGCAAAGCGGTAGGCCAGCGTTGCCTTGCCGATGCCTTTTGGGCCGGTGATCAGCCAGGCATGGTGCAGTTTGCCTGAACTGAATGCGTGGTGCATCTTGGCCAGGGCGGCGGCATGGCCCCTCAAGCTTAGGGAAAAGCGCGGGTGCCATTCAACCTCGCGGATATCGCCGGCTTCGTCAGCCATTGCGTAGTTTCCCCACGGCGGCATTGACGCGGGCGGCCACGTCCTCAACAGTACCTGCCGCATCAATCACGCGACAGCGCAACGGTTCCGCCTTGGCAATCTGAAGAAAGCCCTCTCGCAGACGCCGGTGGAACTCGAGGCCTTTGCGCTCGTAACGATCCTCCGTGGCGGTCGCGCGGGACTTGGCACGCGCCAGTCCTTCTGCGGGATCAAGGTCAAAGATCAGCGTGAGGTGCGGTCGCGTTTGCCCGACGATGCTGGCTTCGAGGGTGTCGAGCAGCGTCATGCTGCAATTGCCGGCATAACCCTGGTAGGCGCGGGTTGAATCCATGAAACGGTCGCACAGCACGGTCTTTCCCGATAGCAATGCGGGGCGAATGATTTTCTGCAGGTGTGAATCGCGCGCGGCATAATTAAGGAGTGCTTCGGCGTCTGGTGACCAGCGTTTGGGTTCTCCCGATACCAGCAGGTTTCGCAAGGCTTCAGCCTCAGGCGTGCCGCCCGGTTCCCGGGTGAGTATGATGGACTTGCCCTCCCCGCTCCACGCATTCGCCAGCAGTTTTATCTGCGTCGATTTTCCCGTACCTTCGCCACCCTCAAAAGTAATGAACATGCCGTCCATGCTAGCCGCCGAAACCCATCATGAATGCACTGTCGAGCGCTTTGCTCCAAATCGAGTCCACGGCTTCTACCGCTGCGGCAGTTTCGACCGGGGTTTCATAGATTACCTTTCCATCCATCAGAAAGCGCACCGAACCCACCTCCTGGCCAGCTTTAACGGGTGCCATCAATGGACCGGTGTAGTTCAGTTTTACTTCTATCTTGTCCTGTTCCTGCGAAGATAAAGCCAGTCTCACATTCTGTTTGGTGACGAGGTTGACCCAGCGCTCGGTTCCGCCCCAGACCCGGGCCTTGCTCACTGTTTCCCCTGCGGCATAGACATCAATCGGCTTGAACTGGCGGAAGCCCCAATCCAGCAGCTTCTGAGCCTCTTCCTTGCGGTCCTTGATCGACTTGAGGCCGGCAATCACCATCACAAGGCGGCAACCATCGCGCACTGCAGATCCCACCATGCCGTAGCCTGCTTCCTTGGTGTAGCCCGTCTTCATGCCATCGGCACCCGGATATTCCTTCAGCAACGGGTTGCGGTTTTGCTGGGTAATCTTGTTCCAGGTAAACTCAGGTTAGCTATAGATTTTGTAATATTCAGGGAAATCCAGAATAATATGGCGAGCGAGTATCGTGAGGTCCCTGACGCTCATGAGATGTTCCGGGTCGGGTAGCCCGGTTGCATTCCTGAATGTTGCTTTTTGCAGGCCAAGTTCGCGACCGCGGGCC
>JANMKJ010000403.1:0-3829 GCA_031371945.1 Rhodobiaceae bacterium | reverse complement strand
GTGGGCCGCTGGTTTGCGCATATCGGCAGAGGTAAATTATTTCACGATGATATCACCGCGGTGCACAGTGTTGCAAATGAAGTGGCGATAGGCTGGATCTCGCACTACGTCATCGGCATCGTCTATGCGGGGGCGTTGGTGTATTTCGCAGGGCCCGCATGGGTGGCTGCCCCGACATTTCTGCCGGCATGGATCGTGGGCCTTGTTACAATCGCTGCCGGCTGGTTCCTGCTTCAGCCGGGCATGGGCGCGGGGTGGGCTGCGTCGCTGCGGCCAAATCCCATGCAGATCAGGGTCCTCAACCTCATCGCCCACACGATTTTTGCCTTCGGCATGTATGCAACAGCCCTTGTCATGGCGAAGCTTTGACGGCGGCAATGCGTTCGAGTTGGGGAAACTGCAATGTTTCGTTGCGTTGCCTCGTCCAGGCCATGAAGTCCACCATGCGGCGCTCGATCTTGATCGCATGATTGTCAAAAATGTCGCTGATGCGATGGTTGAGGAAGGGATTTTCAAAGCGTTCCAGGGTGGTTGAAACATAGGTTTTTGCTGCATGCTCCATGTCGCGTGCGGCAAAGCCTGGAATGATTTCCGTAGCGTACAGGCCCAACAGGCGCGATTTGATGTCAGGATCAGCCAAAATCTCCCGCACGGTTTCGTTCGACTTTCGTTTCTCACTCTGCCAGATGCCCGCCAGATAGGTATGGCCGAGATTCAAAATATGGAGCTTGAGCCTAAGGTATGGCTCGAGATCGTCCGTATACACGATGCACGGGTTTTGCAGCGGCGGTTCAAGGTTTGCTTCGCGTTTTATGGCCCAGAGACCGTAGGGTTCAGCCACCGCGCCAACGGGATCGAGTGCTTCGGAAACAATGCGGTCAACAAGCGTGTCACAAATGGTGACGTGGTCCGCCAGCCAGCGCTGGAACGCATCGCTCTCGCCCCAGGCGGCTGCAAGATCGCTGAGCAACTTTCGCAGGACACGGCCGTTGTTGCCGATGAGTTCACACGGCAACACCAACAGCGGAGTTCCGGATTTCTCAAAGCGGGCAATGAGCAGCTGCAGAAACTTGGCGGGAAAGCCTGCCGGAGCGTGGTCGGCCGTTGCGGGGCGTTGCTGGTCCGCCGGCGCAATCACGTAGCCGCCGTCGCCAACGTTGGAGATGACGATCTCTGTTTGGGACGTAAAAACCTCAACCAGCTTGTGCCAATCGCGGTTTGCATCGAGGGCCGCCCTCACACTTTTCACGGTGATGACGTGGTCCACAAGATTGCCACTGGTGTAGCCCCGCAAATGGACGGGAAATCCGGCCGGGTTGCTGAAGGCCGCCGTGCGATTGTCACGGGGGCCGCCCAGAGTGGTTTTGACAATCGTGATGGGACCAATGTCCTGGCCTGAAAGGATTGCCTCGTGCACGAATAGATCGGCATGGGCCTGAAGGAAGCGGCTCGTGCCAAATTGCAATATGCGGTTCGTCATTTTCATATTATTAGTCGAATTCTTTGCGCAACAAAATGATATAGTGCAGCCATGGGCAACAGGACTTTCATCAGCGTCGGCGAATGCATGGCCGAACTGCAGCAGGCAGAGGCTGGCCTGTACAGCCTTGGATTTGGTGGAGATACACTCAACACCGCCTGGTATGTGCGGGCGTTGACCCGCGCCGATAAGCTGGACGTCGAATATTTCACTGCCGTTGGCAGCGATCACCTTTCCACCGAACTGCTGCAGTTTCTGAATGGCCGAAATATCGGCACCCGTTTCGTTCGCCACGTGCCTGACCGGAACCTGGGACTTTACCTCATCAGCCTTACGGGGGCGGAACGCAATTTCACCTATTGGCGCAATGCTTCGGCTGCACGCCAGCTGGCGGCGGACGAAGGTCTGCTGCGATCGTCGCTGTCGCAGGCCTCTGTCATCTACTTCTCCGGCATCACGCTTGCCATCCTTGAACCCCAGGACAGGCAATTGTTTCTCGGCATTTTGCAGGAGATGAAGGCCAAGGGCGCCACCATCGCCTTCGACTCCAATGCGCGGCGCAGGCTTTGGCCATCGGATGCGGCGATGCGCGAGGCGATGGTATCGGGATATGCAGTGGCAACGCTCGCGTTGCCGACATTCGACGATGACCGGGTGATGTTCGGCGACGCGGATCCCATGGATTGCGCAAGGCGCATTGCAGCCTACGGAGTGGATGAGGTTGTGGTGAAGGATGGGGACAAGTCTTGCATTGTCCTGGCCAACGAACGTTACGACACGGTGGCGCCAGACCCGGTGACTGGCATTGTTGATACAACCGGTGCCGGAGACAGCTTCAACGCTGGCTATTTGGTGGGGAGAATTTCCGGGCTGGCGCCCACGGAAGCTGCCAGGCTGGCACATACGGTTGCGGGTCGGGTCATTCGTGGACGGGGCGCCCTGCTTGAGATGGACACATTCACCGATCTTGTGACGTAGCGCTGATTCCCCGTCACGGATGCGCATGATGGAACCACGGGGCCGCTCACACGTTTTACCTTCAAGCATACGACCAAGTCTATCCAGCATGGAAGGAAACGATTATGAATACCATTCATCCAAACCATGGCTTTATCTCCAGTGAAGATGTGGAAGGTACGTCGGTTTACGACCGTGCCAGCAACAAGATTGGTGAAATTGACCATTTGATGATCGACAAGATTTCAGGTCGCGTTATCTATGCGGTCTTGAGTTTTGGCGGTTTGCTAGGCCTGGGTCATAACCACTACCCCTTGCCCTGGGCGAAGTTGAACTACGACAAGCAGCTCGACGGTTATCGCACCGACGTGAACGAGGCGCAGTTGAAGGACTCGCCCGAGTACAGTGATGATTCGTGGGACAGCCGCGACTGGGAAAGCAAGCTGCACGACTATTATGGACAACCACCCTACTGGGCGCTGTAGACCCGGTTTATACTAGCGGCCTAAGGCTTGCGCGCCGCCACAGCAACGAGCGCAGCGGCGCTGAGCCCGAGCACGACATATCCCATTGCAAGCGGAATTATCGTGCCGTTGAATTGCAGCCCAATCAGGGTGCCAATCCCTGCCCCGAGGACCATTTGCAGAAACCCCTGGGTTGATGCGGCGGTTCCCGCCACTTCACCGAGGGGCTCCATCGCCAATGCCCCGAAGTTCGGCATGATCATGCTGAAAGAGAAAAACAAGACGTTAGTGATTGCAAAGAAGGCCCAGATTGGTATTTGGCCAACCAGCCCCAGAACCAGCATCAGTACTGACGCAGTGCAGAATACCTTGAGGGCGAGATGCGAGATTTTGCGCATGCCGAAGCGAACGACAAGGCGTGAATTGGTGTAGCCGGCAAAGGCTGACAACGCGGCGCCCACGCCAAAATACACGGGGAATAACAGGCCAACGCCGTAGATGCCGACGTAGATCTGCTGGGACGAATTGAGAAAACCAATGAGCGCCCCAAACAGCAGGGCCACACTGATGATATAGGCAACGGCGATGCGGTTTGAGAAGACGATGCCAAAGCCTTCGATGATGGCGCGAAAGCCGAACGGCCGACGGTTTTCGGGCTTGAGTGTTTCCGGCAGGCGCAGCCACACCCAAACAGTCACAAGCGCGCCAAGGATTGCCATGAATACGAATAGTCCGCGCCAGTCCATGACGACGAGCAGCAACTGACCGAGCCCCGGTGCAAATATGGGTGACAGCATCAGAACCATGAAGACGAGGGACATGGTTTTTGCCATTTCATCGCCAACGAAGAGATCGCGCACCAGGGCTGTGGCGATCACTGCCGAGGCAGCAGCCCCTGCACCCTGGATGACGCGCAACACGATGAGAC
>JANMKJ010000372.1:0-4767 GCA_031371945.1 Rhodobiaceae bacterium | reverse complement strand
AGATGCTGGTGCTGTTTGGGGCGCTGATCCCGCCGTTCTTGTCGCGCGGTGGCAACATGATGCAGGAAACCCTGCAGCTGGGCGTTACCTTTGCAATCATCGCCGCGGCGGGCGATACATGCTACGCGCTGATGGCAGGGCGCGCTGGCGCCTGGCTTTCACGCTCGCGCATCCGGGCCATTGAAATTGCCAGCGGCCTTTGCCTTTCGGCCGGTGGTGTTTGGCTTGCGTTAAAGGGAAGGTAGCGGGATAATCAGGCATGGCACGTACAGGATTTTACCCCGGATCGTTTGACCCCGTTACCTACGGGCACCTAGACGTTATCGCGCGTTCGGCGCGGCTGGTTGAAAAGCTGGTGCTGGGCGTGGGGACACATCCGGGCAAGCAATCGCTGTTGAGCGAGAAGGCCCGGGTCGAGCTCCTCGAAGCAGTGACAAAGCCGATTGCCGACCATACGGGGGTGAAAATCAGCGTGGTCACCTACAACGACCTGACGGTGGATGCAGCACGGCGCGCCAATGCCGGCATTATCATCCGCGGACTGAGGGATGCCACGGATTTTGACTATGAAGTCCATATGGGACAGATGAACGGGGCGCTGGCTCCCGACATTGAGACGGTCTATCTTGCCGCATCACCCGCCACGCGGATGATCGCCTCGTCACTGGTAAAGCAAATTGCCAAGATGGGTGGCGACGTAACGCTATTCATTCCAAAGGAAGCGCAGGCATCGATCGCCCTGGCGCTCAAAAAATGAGGCTTGCGCAGCCCTAATTCAGGCGATATTGCGCTCTACCAAGCGTGCGATTCCAAGCAACCCCACGAACCGGAGATACCTGTAATGAAGAAAATTGGCCTTGTTGCCATTGCTGCAGTCTTAATGGCTGCGCCTGCCTTTGCGGCTGACAAGCTGGTGGTGGAAACCAGCAAGAAATGCAGCTTCACAATTGCGCTACGCACCGACCTGGCACCCGGCCATGCGGCCCAGATGACCAAGCTTGCGGCCAAGGGGTTTTACGATGGCGTGGTGTTCCACCGGGTGATTGACGGTTTCATGGCCCAAACGGGTGATCCGACCGGCACCGGCATGGGAGGTTCGGAAGAGCCTGACCTGAAGGCTGAATTTAGCAAGGAGCATTTTGCCCGTGGTACTGTTGGCATGGCGCGCTCCAGCAGCCCTGACTCCGCCAACAGCCAGTTTTTCGTGATGTTTGCCGACGGCGGATTCCTTGATGGCCAGTATACGGTCGTTGGCAAGGTTGATGATGAGGGCATGTTCTGCGTAGACCGCATCGAACGCGGTGAACCGCCAGCAAATCCTGACAAAATGACAAAGGTAACAGTGCAATAATGAGCGATCTCGAAAACACCCTCTACATGGATCTGGCCAAGGGCCGTGTCACCATTGAACTCCTGCCCAAGCTGGCACCGGGGCATGTGGCCCGCATCAAGGAACTGGCGCGCGAAGGCTTTTATGATGGCGTGGTTTTCCACCGCGTGATTGAAGGCTTCATGGCCCAGGGCGGCGACCCGACGGGCACGGGCATGGGCGGTTCGAAGAAGCCTGATCTCAAGGCCGAATTTTCACGTGAACCGCATGTACGCGGCATTTGCTCGATGGCGCGCTCGGGCAACCCGAACTCGGCCAACAGCCAATTCTTCATCGTGTTCGATGACGCCACGTTCCTTGACAACCAGTATACGGTTTGGGGACGCGTGACCTCCGGCATGGAACTGGTGGATGGATTGAAGCGTGGCGAGCCGGTGAGCAATCCTGACAAGATTGTGAAAATGCAGGTCGCAGCGGACGCAAAATGATGAAGCGGCTTGTCGCGATCGGGGCCTTGATGATGACCATGGCGCTGCCCGCAAGGGCAACGGAGTGGCTGATTTGTGCCGATGGCGACAAGGCCACATTCAATGTGCTGCTTGGCAGCATGAGTGTCATCGCCGTTGATACGGTTGAAATTGAAGTGGGCTCCAAGAAATGGTCGACGCGGGGTGGAAGTGCAACGCTGATTACCAAGGGTCAGGCTTTTGAGACACCGGAGATGATTGCCGTCGACGTGACCGACGACAAATCCGATGCGGTGGTGGCACAGCTTCGCGTGTTCAAAGCAAGCGAAGGCGAAGACGCCGTCTCAGGCGGCACCATGCGCGTGGTGGGTGAGGGCGCTTGGGCGGTGACCTGCTCCGGCCCCTAAGACATGCTGGTTTCAGATTTCGACTTTGACTTGCCGGTGGACCGGATAGCGCTGCGGCCAGCGAGCCCACGCGATTCTGCCAAGTTGCTGGTCGTAGGCGACAGGCTCGGCGACTTCACCGTTGCCGATTTGCCCGCCCAGCTCCGCTCCGGCGACGTGCTGGTTTTCAACAACACCAAGGTTATCCCCGCGGCCCTGAGTGGCGTGCGCTTGGGACGGGGAGAAGCAACACCGCGCATTGAAGCACTCCTGCACATGCGGATAGATGCGTCGCGGTGGAAGGCTTTTGCAAAACCGGGAAAGAAACTACAGGTGGGTGACCGCCTGCAGTTTGGGGCAGAAGGCAAGGTCTGCATGCTTGGCGAGGTATATGCCACGGTTGAGGCAAAGGGCGATGCGGGTGAAATCACGCTGGCCTTTGAATTCAGCGGGCCGGTTCTCGATGACGCCATACTTGCGGTTGGACGCATGCCGCTGCCGCCCTACATTGAGGGCAAGCGGGCCACCGATGCGCAGGATGGGGCGGACTACCAGACGATGTTTGCCCAGCATGCAGGGGCGGTGGCTGCACCAACGGCTGGGTTGCACTTCACGCCGGAACTCATGGAAGGCCTGCAAGCTGCTGGGATACTTACAGAATTTGTAACACTGCATGTGGGGGCGGGTACGTTTTTACCGGTGAAGGCTGACGATACGCGTGACCACAAGATGCATGCCGAGTGGGGCGAGGTATCAGCCGAAACGGTTGCAAGGTTGAAGGCGGCACGGGCCAAGGGCGGACGTATAGTTGCCGTAGGTACGACGTCACTGCGCCTGCTGGAAAGTTCAAGGCTTGAGCCCTTCAGCGGTACGACGGAGATTTTCATCACACCCGGTTACCAGTTTGCTGCAGTGGATCTGCTGGTGACCAATTTTCATTTACCGAAATCGACGCTGTTCATGTTGGTGTCGGCTTTTGCGGGACGTGAGCGAATGAAGGCAGCCTATGCCCATGCCGTTCATAATGATTATCGTTTCTATTCCTATGGCGATTGCAGCCTGCTATTTCCCTCGCCATGACCGAGTTCTCGTTCACGTTAAAGACGACCGATGGTGCGGCCCGGCTGGGAACCGTTCACACGGGGCGTGGTGATATCCGGACCCCCGCATTCATGCCGGTGGGCACAGTTGGCACGGTAAAAGGACTTTATCTTGACCAGGTGAAGGAAACCGGCGCCGATATCATTCTTGGCAATACCTATCACCTGATGCTGCGGCCAGGTGCCGAGGAAGTAGCCAAACTCGGCGGCCTGCACACATTCATCACCTGGGACGGACCCATCCTGACGGACAGCGGCGGTTTCCAGATCATGTCGCTTTCGAAAATCCGCAAAATCACGGAGCAGGGGGCAACGTTTTCATCGCATATCGATGGGCGAAAATTCGAACTCACGCCTGAGCGTGCGATGGATATCCAGCGGCTTCTGGGATCTGACATTCAAATGCAGCTCGACCAGTGCCTTCAATATCCGCACACGGAACATGACGCGGAGAAAGCCATGCGGCTGTCGCTGCGATGGGCAGCGCGATCACGCAAGGCATTTGGCACGCAACCCGGCAAGGGCAATTTTGGCATTGTGCAGGGTGGCATTAACGAGCGCCTGCGCCACGCAAGTGCCGCTGGCCTGGTTGACATTGGCTTTGAGGGCTATGCCATTGGCGGACTTGCCGTGGGCGAGGGGCAGGAACTCATGTTGCGAACGCTGGATTTTACCACGCCGGTTCTGCCAAAGGACAAGCCCCGTTACCTCATGGGCGTTGGAACGCCGGATGACATTCTCGAATCCGTGGCGCGCGGCATTGACATGTTTGACTGCGTGATGCCGACCCGGTCCGGCCGTCATGGACAGGCTTTCACACGGTTTGGCAAAGTGAACTTGCGCAATGCCAAGCATGCCGATGACATGCGCCCGCTTGATGCGACCCACCCGTGCCCCGCACTATCTAAATATTCCCGCGCCTATCTGCATCACCTGATGCGGTCCGGCGAACTGCTTGGCATGATGCTGCTGAGTTGGGCCAACGTCGCCTATTACCAATCACTCATGCAAGGTATTCGCCAGGCCATTGCTGACGGGCGGTTTGAAGAATTCCGGCTTGCCACCAAGGCGGATTGGGACCGCGGCGATATCTAGCCGGGGTACCAGATCTTGCGCGGGCTATCAGGCGATCTCTTGTAGTTCCACGATGCATCAATGAGTTTGGCAAGATCATAGTGGGGACGCCAGTCCAACTCGAAGCGGGCCTTGCTGTTATCCAGCCAGGTTGAATGGAATTTACTGGGAATGGCGATGGAGTCCAAGCCGTGGGATTGCTTCAAGTGAGCCGCGACGGCGGCATAATCCACCGGTTCATCCATGCAGATGTTGTAGAGTTGACCTTTGGCGCGGGGGTTGTCGAGGGCCAGCAGAATGGCGGAAATGAGGTCGTCCACGTGCACGAAATTGCGCTTCAAGGGGTTACCATCGGCATCGTTGAGAAGCGGAATTGTTCCGTTCCTGCGACAGGTTTCCGCCACGTCCGG
>JANMKJ010000356.1:0-7031 GCA_031371945.1 Rhodobiaceae bacterium | reverse complement strand
GGACGAACGATGTGCAAAATGGGCTCGCATCAGGATGAATATCCGCACCCGCCTGATGTTTCTTCTTTTGTTGGCAACTCTTCTGCCTGCGGGTCTCATTGGTATGCGGTTCATTCAGGACCGGGCAGAAAATGTCGAAATCGCCATGCGCAGCCTCGAAGGGTCAGCCAACAATATTGCTGCCCGGATCGCCAGTAAAATACAGGGCACCGCCCAACTCCAATACGGGCTGGCCCAATCAAAGAATCTTTACACAAACGACAAGGCAGCATGCTCTGCGTTTCTGTCCGGCGTCCGCGAAGCCTATCCGCAGTATACTGGCATAATAACGATCGCACCGGACGGCCAACTGGTGTGCGATTCGCTGCGCACCGGTCGCACGCTCGACCTTCATGATCGTGATTATTTCAAGCGGGCATTGGTTGCGGTTGATAGTGTTACGCTGGAGCCTGTATTTGGAAAGCTGACCGGCATTGCCGTAATGCAAATTGCCTATCCGGTGCGCGATGAAAACGGCACTCTCAAATTTGTGCTGCTCGCGTCCCTCAATCTCGACTCCCTGGTAAAGCAATACGCCAGCGAATTTCCCCAGGCGAAGTTCGAAATAGTCCTGACAGACAACAAGGGAAAAGTCCTCGTCGGGCAACCATCTGCAGACTGGCAACGCCATATCGGCAAATCAATCGCGAATACCGAGATTTTCCAACAATCGGATGTTCATTTGGAGGGCGGTGTTGGCGACGTGGCGGGCGTTGACGGCAGCAAGCAGGTTTGGGCATTTGCTGAAATCCCCGAATATACCGAGGCTGGACTGCGTGTCATGGTCGGCATGACGCGAGAAAATCTTTTGACCTATCCAAACCACCATCTCTATCAAAATCTATCACTTCTGGTGGTGTTCTTTCTCATCCTCTTTGCAGGCGTATGGCTGCTGGCCGATCTCGGCGTTCGCAAGCCCATTCTGCACATTGGAGCAATGGTGGAAAGATTGGGTCGCGGCGAGCTGGGTGCGCGTATCACCGAACCTTTTCCGCGCGGTGAAATCGGCGGTCTAATGATGACCCTCAATACGACGGCGCAAGCCCTCGAAAATCAGCGTGCCAACATCATAAACCTGAATTCCGAACTCGAGGTTCGCGAGGCAGAGTTGCGCGATCAGCACCTCATCAATGAATCCGCTTTGAATAACATGTCCCAGGGACTTTGCATGTTCGATGCAGAGCGACGCCTTGTGACCTGCAATCGGCGCTTCATTGACCTCTATGACCTCAGCGAGGAATTGGCGAGGCCGGGGACGCCACTAACAGACATACTTGACTACCGGGTGCGCACTGGCAGCTATAGCAAAAATCCCGAAAGCTATTTTGGCGAACGCCTCAACATGGTGGCGCGAAACAAACACCAGATCGATATCGTTGAACAGGAGGATGGCCGCACTATTGAGATCCTGTTCGATCCACTTCCCGGCGGCGGATGGGTCGCCACCCACGAAGACATAACGGCGCGACGCCAGGCCGAAGCACACGTTGCCTATCTTGCCAGTCACGATGCGTTGACCAACTTACCCAACCGGACCCTGTTTCACGCCAGGCTGGAAATCGCATTGACCAGCGTAAACCGGGGCAACAGCCTCGCTGTCCACAGCCTTGACCTCGACCGTTTCAAGGATGTGAACGATACTCTGGGCCATCCCGTCGGCGACGCGTTGCTGCAAGAGGTAGCAAGGCGCCTGCAAAACGGCCTGCGCGACGGCGACCTGGTCGCAAGATTGGGTGGCGATGAATTTGCCATCATTCAATTGAACATTCAAAGGCCGGAAGACTCCGGAGATTTGGCCCAGCGACTCATCAAGAGCATTGCAGCTCCGTATCTGATTGAGGGCAATCACATCGTGGTGGGCGCCAGCGTTGGGGTCACGATTGCACCTGTCGATGGCAGGAATGCTGTTCAATTGCTGAAGAATGCGGATTTGGCACTTTACCGGGCCAAGTCACAAGGCAGGGGAACCTTCAGCTTTTTTGAGCAGGAAATGGATATTCGCCAGCAGGCACGACTTCAGCTCGAGAAGCAGCTCCGCGGGGCACTGGAGAACGGCGAGTTTGAAGTTTATTATCAGCCGCTATTCAACATTCTCGCAAACCGGATCTGTGGTTTTGAAGCCCTGCTGCGCTGGCATCATCCGACGCGCAACATGGTGCCTCCCGACGAATTTATCCCTTTGGCCGAAGAAACCGGCCTCATCGTTCAGATTGGAGACTGGGTGTTACGCCAGGCCTGCGCGGAAGCAGCCAAATGGCCAGCCTCGATCAAAATTGCTGTCAACCTGTCTCCGGTGCAATTCAAGAGCCCCGGTTTGCAGGAGTCAGTATTGGGGGCCCTGGCTGCGGCCCAACTGTCACCTGACCGGCTGGAACTGGAAATAACGGAAACCGTCTTGCTGCAAAAAGGCGAGATGACCCTGGCAACACTGCATAACCTTCGCGCTCTGGGTATCCGCATTGCCATGGATGATTTTGGTACGGGTTATTCCAGCCTAAGCTACCTTCGCAGCTTTCCCTTCGACAAGATCAAGATTGACCGCTCGTTTGTACAGAACCTGTCTTCCGGCGGAGACTCCAGCGCAATTGTGCGAACCATCACCAGGTTGGCCATGGATCTCGGCATGTGTACGACGGCTGAAGGCGTGGAAAACCAGACAGACCTGGATTTCCTGCGGGAGAACGACTGCACCGAAATCCAGGGTTACTTGATTAGTCCGGCAGTTCCCTCGCACGCCATCGAGGGACTGTTCAAAAAGTTTGGCCATGGTGGAGGCCTTTTGACGGCCAGCCCGCAAGATGAGGTTCGTCAAAAACGTTTGGCGTGACCCATGACCTCACCGGCGGAGATCGTTGTGCTGGGTCTAATTCACCCGGTGCGAGGCCAGAAGCCTCAACCGTTCTGCTTCCCAAACGGGATCAACCGACAGGGGCAAGTTGGAGATTTTTGCGAGTTGTGCCCGTGTGAGGCCTATGTCTTTCAACTGATAGTCACACAGGGTGTGAAGTTGCGCGAAGACGCGACGCGAACGCCAATTGCGCACAAGCTGCAGCAGGGTCGCAAAGCTGGAGGTGCTTAGACGGGACTGGGCCTGGGTGGCTACATAGTTGCGCATGGCAGTTTCCTTATCATTCCTTTAAATTGTATCTATTGTATCTGTTAACTAAGTGGTAACTTGTCAGAAATCACTTGATTTATAGATACAATAGGTGCAATAAAGAAGTCAAAGGGGATATTGTATCCATGACAATTTGGACGCCAACACTTATTCAGGGAAAACCCATCTATCTCGCCATCGCCGATGCCTTGGCCAATGACATCAAGACCGGAACGCTCCCCCCTGGCACGAAACTGCCTCCGCACCGGGACCTCGCCTGGCGCTTGAAGGTCACGGTAGGCACCGTCACCCGCGCCTATAAGGAAGCGGAAATCCGGGGGCTCCTTGCCGGTGAAGTGGGTCGTGGCAGCTATGTGCGATCTGGAACCGGAGCGGCCGCCATTCCCCGTTCAGATGTAACGCCGCCGGACATGGTCGATCTCTCCCACTCCATTCCACCGCCCGTGATTTCGATGGCGGAGTTTGATGCAGCCCTTGCCCATGTCATGCGTGAGCCCGAGCGTCTTTCGCTTCTCGATTATACGCCACCCGAAGGCTACCCCCGGCACCGTCAAATGGGGGCTCGCTGGTTGACCCGCTGCGGCATTGCCGTTTCCGATGCGGACGTTGTGGTATGCGCTGGCGCCCACATGGGGTTAATTGCCACCATGCCGGACATCATTGAAGCGGGCGAAGCCATCATGGCCGAGAATTTGAACTACCCCTCACTCAAGCCCTCAATGAAGAGCCTCGGCATTGGCACCATCCCGCTGGAAATTGACGAGCAGGGTCTGCTACCGCAGGCCTTTGAGCAGGCCGCTCGCAACGGCGACTCGCGGGTGCTCTATGTGGTGCCAACCCTGCAGAACCCGACAACCAGCACCATGCCGCGTGAACGCCGCGAAGCCATCGTTGAAATTGCCAGGCGCTACAACATCACCATCGTTGAAGACGACATTTTCCGCCTGCTGGACGAGCGCGTCCAGCCTCCGTCATTCTATAATCTGGCACCCGAGCGCACTTTCTACATCACCAGTCTTTCCAAGGCACTCGCACCGGGCCTTCGCGTTGGTTTCATCGCCACGCCTCCCGGAAGGGCCCGCATGCTGCGGGTAAACCAGCAGGTGGCAAACGGCCGCGCCGTGGGCCTGACTGCTGAAATGGCGCGCTACTGGCTGGAAACCGATATTGCCGATGGCGTCATTTCACGCGTCATCGCTGAATTTAAAATCCGGCGTCAGGTTTTCTTCGAAGTATTCAAGGGCCACAGGTTCCGCTGTGAACCAGGCGCACCCTATGCTTGGGTGTCCTTGCCCCAGCACTGGAAGCCCATTCGCTTTGCCGTGGCCGCAAAACAGCGCGGCGTTCACATTTCACCGGGCCCAAGCTTTGCCATTGGCGCCAAGGCCCAGGAGCAAAACGTCCGCATTTGTTTTGGCCAGCCCGCAACAGCGGAAGACCTGCGCGCCGCACTGGTAAAACTTCGTGATCTCATGGGCGAAGATATCGAGGAAGATTTTTCACCCGTTGCGTGAATTAATAGAGCCCGTTGCCCAGGGTCTCGGCCACGGATTTCCGGATATCCATCAGGATGGCATCGGCCATGGCCGCCTGCCCTTCAGCATTTGGATGCATGGCACCGGTCGCTTCGGAAAATGTCTGCGCCGATGCCTTGTCATCAATCTGGCCATCCTTGGTCACAACCTTTTGGTTGATGGTCATGTAGGCATCGTTGAAGGTGCGCACCCAGCGCTGCCTGAGGGCATAGGGGTAATTCTGCTCCGCCGGGTTATACGGTCGCCATTGCTTGATCTCGCCGGACCAGCTGGATTGGCAGGTCTGGGTGGCCCGGTCCGCCTGGCCCCAGCACGGGATCATCAGCACTTCTGCCGGATCTGATGCAAACTTTGAACTCTGGGCGCAAAAGCCATGCCGGGTGAAAACCTTATCTTCGTAAACCCGACCAGCAAACGTCCACCCGAGATCGCCGGCCAAGGTCTTCATGCGGGTGTGCAACTCAGATAATTGTTCGTGTACGGAGTTTAACCGCCCCGACGTGGTGGCAAGCCAGGACGAAAACGCATCCATCGACTGGTTGGCTGGAAATGTATCTTCCGTACCGTCTTCAGTTCCTCCAGCTTCACACACCTTGCCGGTCTCATCCACCAGCAGGTCCGGATAGCTGGTGAGAATGACATGCGAGGCGTCAAACACCGGCTCACCTGAATACAGTGGGATAGCGGTTTCCAGAGCCTTGGCCAGCCGCGCATAGGCACCGGGCAGAATGTCGCCCATGTTTTGCGCGAACAATTTGGGTGGCACGGTCGCCCCGAAAAACTTGGCAAGGGTTGCCGATGTTCCCTTGCGCAAGGTGGCCCACGCCACCACGTTGGCAAAGCCGATATCGTTGCCGCCGATGGACAGGAAAACATAATCAACAGTGCGGCGGTATTGCTTGTCCGGGCAAGTCCACAACCCGTCATCCTGCTTCGGCTTCACGCTGCACAGTTCACGCAAGAGCCAGTAAAGCTGCGCATCCTTGTTGCCACCTGAAATGAAGCGCGATGTCGTATCACCATCCTTGTTGCCCACGGTTGCCAGCCGTTCGACATATTCCTGCGGACCGAGAATGCCCTTCTCGATACTGGCCCCCGAACACGCATATCCCAGAAACGTGACTGCAGCCTGGGGATTCTCCAGCGCAATCTGCAATCCAGCGCGCAGCTGGTGACTGTACAGCGAACGGTGGCACAGCGTGTCACTCCATTGCGCCGAACCGCTGGCGTCATTTTTCATGCGCTTGGGGTAAAGATTCTGCGAGCGTTGGTCAGTGGAGAATTCGACCGGCATGTTGGGATTGCCTTCCGCCGACGCAAAACTGTCGCCCAGCCCCACGATAAGAAGATCACGAACTTGCGCATGCAGGGTTATCGGCTGTTCGCCCACCACATTCACCGAAATGTCGGCACCGCCGGGATAGGGCAGCACAGCCTTGACAACTCCATCGCACGGAGCGGTTTGCACCTGGCCATCACCCACGCGCCATTCGCAGTTGAATTCACCGACGAGGCTGTTGCGCTGCTTCGACTTCAAGCTGAGCTCAACCTGGTGGCCCTTCGGCACGACGTATTCGTCAACCCCGTTGCACAGGTCATGCAGACGCGTTTCAGGATTCCAGCACAGCTTGCCATCGCCCTTGGCGGCCCATCCCCGCCAGTCAAATTTTGACCGCAACACCCGGCTGAAGGCAATGTAGCGGTCATTCAACACGTGTTCGGCACCCAGCACCGACGAATTCGCCGCCAGCAGCTGCTTCTGGTCCGGTGAAATCGCCTGTTCATTCACATGGATGAGATACTGTCCCCAGGCACTTTCATGCAGCTTGAAAAACGCCTCGTCGCCAAACAGCCGGAACCGGTTGGACACTTTCCACTCGATTTGAAAGTCAGTCGTGTTGAGGGTTTGCGCAGCAGCGCTGCTGGCAATTGCCCACAACACCGCCAGAACCGAAAATATTTTCACCAGGAGCCGCCTCGATTTGATGTTGGCCCGCTGTTTAGCAGACCCAGCACGACTAAATTGCGGCGAATCAAGAACTTAAGATTTTTAGCTTGTCA
Organism: Rhodobiaceae bacterium; assembly: GCA_031371945.1. GTDB lineage: Bacteria > Pseudomonadota > Alphaproteobacteria > Rhizobiales > Aestuariivirgaceae > Aestuariivirga. The sequence goes on along the minus strand of JANMKJ010000356.1, from coordinate 278 downwards.
TAGGATATTTATGCTTGACAGCGTACGGTCGCAAGGGTAGAAATAGGCATTCTCCAGAAAAGGGCATTGCCTCCTGATCCTGCGGATTAACACTCCACCACCTTTCCCCTTGACGCCATCGCCCTTCACTCTTATGTGAAGCTCAGCTGTTAGCACTCACCTCGGGTGACTGCTAACAGACGCCCGACCGGATCCCTGGTTGTTGCGGTAAGACAAACAAAATCAATATGTTATGAGGAGTTCCCCTATGAAATTCCGTCCTTTGCACGACCGGGTCG
>JANMKJ010000296.1:0-7085 GCA_031371945.1 Rhodobiaceae bacterium | reverse complement strand
TGGGTGACAAAGACAACCCGGGTTTCATCGGCGGCAGCTAGACCAGCCGCCGCAGACAGCATCGTAAGCCCGGCGACAATGCCGAGTACGGGTCGCATAATTTTAGCTAGCGAGAACATGTTTCCTCCTGTTAAGTTTCTCTGCCAGCCAATATCAAGGGCCAGCAGACCAGTTGCATTTTCAGTTCGTCATTTACACCTTCGCACTGGTTCCTTTCGAATGGGGCCTTTGCGGTCCGCTTCAAATTTCTACGGTAAAGCCTGCCTCTCTCGCCATGCGCGAGAGGTTTTCAAAACCCATCGTAGCATATTTGAGAGGATTGGCCTTCTTTGGATCTTGCTCTGCCTCAACCACCAGCCAGCCCGAATAGCCAGCATCTGCCAGCACCCGCAGGATGGGCACATAATCAATCGACCCATCGCCCGGCACGGTAAAGATCCCGGCCAAGACGGCATCCATGAAGCTCATATCCTGGTCACGGGCTTTCTTGAGGATGTCCTTGCGCGGATCCTTGCAGTGGACATGCACCACGCGCTTGACATGGGTTTTGATAAGCTGAAGCGGATCGCCGCCGGAAAATGATGAATGCCCGGTATCATAGAGCAGGCCTACGGCCTCGCCCGTGTGCTGCATCATCAGGCCCACATCGGCATCGGATTCGATGATCGTACCCATGTGGTGATGGAAGGCCATGCGCACGCCGAATTCGGCCATGCGTTCTGCCAGCTGTGTGAGTTTGCGGCCATAGGTTGGCCACTCGCTGGCCTCAAGGGCTGGACGCTGGGAAATCGGCCCCCAAATGGCACCATGGCGGCCGCGCGAGGTATCGGCATAGACCACGTGTTTTGAGCCCATGTCCTTGAGCAATTGCAGGTGGGGCGTGATGGCTTCCATTTCCGCCTCAACGCTCTTTTCATCGCAGCGCCCATCATACCAGCCGGAAATCACATCCAGACCGTAGCGCTGCATGATGGGCTTCAGCTCAGCTGATTGGCGCGGAAACTTGCCGCCCAGCTCGGTGCCTGAGTAGCCGGCCTGCTTGGTTTCGCTGAGGCAAACCTCCAGTGGCGTGTCGCCTCCGAGTTCTGGCACATCGTCATTGCTCCAGTTGATGGGATTGATGCCAATGCGAACCTTCATGGTGTATCTCCGTTTGTAATTGCCTGGGCCGGGTGGGTGGCGTGCCATTGGGCGAGCCCCACAAGAAGTTCTATGTCGCGGCGGGCGTGTTCGGCGGTATTGCGCACCGGAGTTCCTTCAACAATTGCCGACCAAAAACCCTTTAGCTCCTGCACGAAGGCCTCTTCGTATCCGCTGCGGATGTCTTCAGTGTAAAGTTCGTGACCCTTGCTCGTCTTGATCGTAAGCCGTGTTGGCTGGTGGTTGAGGTAGGGCGAGGGAAACTCAAGCTCCAGCGAGGCATCGTCAAAATAAAGTGTGATACGTTCGCGGTAGTCGGCCAGGTCTGGCACGGTCAGATGCACCATATTCCACATGGCCTGGCCACCGAGCAACCGAACGGCGCCCTGGCCGCCATCGCCACCCGCGAAAAGCTGGGCGCCGACGATTTCACCAGCCGGCATGCCAAGCGCATCGAGAAGTCCATGCACTGCATTCACGTCATGAACCAGTGCTGAGCAATAGGCGCCTGCAAATCCGCGATAGCTCATGGCATCGAGCGGTACCGTCACTGCACGCGCAATTTGTTGGCGTTGTTTTTCGCGGCTTGCGTCGATCAGGTCAGGAGAAACGTCTTCGCCGCGACACCAGGTGTGGTGGCGGATAAACGGCCAGGCATCGGGGTCATTCACTTCGATGGACACATAACGCAAAGTTTCTGCTGTTCCGGGGAGCCTTGCGAGAGCGGCTTCGTAGCTCGGGTCATAACGCTTCATGTAGCCAACTTGCAGCACCTTGCCCGCCTTGTCGCGCATCGCCACAAGCTCATCAATGTCCGACGTCGAGTAGCACAGGGGCTTTTCGCAAAACACATGAAATCCGCGGGCGAAGGCCAGAAGGACGTGCTCATGGTGCAAGGGGTCAGGCGAGGCAATGACAACCGCATCCAGTGGCAATGCCATCATGCTGTTCAGATTGTCGAAGGTCGATAGCTCGTAGTGCCCGGCAATAAAGTCACGTACGGTGGCCGATGGGTCGTACACGCCCAGAATCTCAAACTGAGGCCTGAGTTTCAGCAGGTTTGGAATGTGCTCGATTTGGGCAATGCCGCCCGCACCGATGATGCCGACCTTCAGTCGCCGCATTGGTTCTTCCCTGGGGTCTTCTTTTATTATTGTAGGTGATAGCCTATAACCGGTGTGGTTCTAATGTTAGAACCAGTTTGCATTGATTTTTAGGAACCACGATGGCGACGGCTTTTCCTATAGATGGCATAATACTGGACCGGTCGAATGTGGCGAACCTGCACCGCCAGCTCTACGCCCAACTGCGCGGTCTTATCGAGCGCAATGTGCTGCCTAGCGGCAGTGCACTGCCATCGACGCGAGTGATGGCGAAAGACCTTTCGGTTGGTCGCAATACGGTGATTGCCGCCTGTGACCAGCTTGCCCTGGAGGGCTACTTGTCTTTGCGCCCGAGAACACCGCCACTTGTCATGGCATTGCCAACCCCTGCAAGTTCCCGCGAAAAAATACCGATCAGTTCTGATAACTCGATCTCCCGGCGTGGCAAGGTCATGCTTTCACAACCCTACCACCATGGGAAGCCTGGCCTCGTAGCTTTTCATCCCGGCTTGCCCGATGCGGATAACTTTCCCTTCAACACGTGGTCAAAACTATTGAGCAGGCGGGCAAAGCTCGCCCGCCACGATCTTTTTGGCACCTACCATGTCAAGGGCTATCCCCCCCTTTGCGAGGCCATTGCGCGCTATCTCACGACCTCGCGCGGGGTGAACTGCAAGCCCGAACAGATTGTTGTTACCAATGGTGCGCAATCGGCATTTGACCTTCTGGCGCGTCTGCTGATCGACCCCGGTGATACGGTATGGATGGAAGAACCCGGCTACTACGGAGCAGGGGCTGCCTTCCTATCGGCGGGCGCCAAGCTCAGTCCCTTGCCCGTGAGCGACACTGGCTGGAATCTGGAGCCACCCTCAACAATCCCACGGCTAATATTCGTGACGCCCTCCTGTCATCATCCACTCGGCATTACCATGCCCATGGAGCAACGTCTCAATCTCATCCACATGGCGGAAAAATGGAACGCCTGGATCCTCGAAGACGACTATGACAGTGAATACCGCTTTCAGGGCCACCCCATTCCAGCCTTGCAGGGAATTGGTGCCACTAACCGTGTGGTTTATGTCGGCACATTCGCAAAAATTCTGTTTCCTGCCATGCGGCTTGGATTTCTCGTCGTTCCTGAGGTCTTGCGCGAAGGCATTTCTGCAGCACTCAGCGTGACGGGTCAATTTGCACCTTTGCTCACCCAGGCAGCCCTTGCGGATTTCATGAATGAAGGCCATTTCACCAAACACTTGCGCCGCATGAAAAGGCTGTATGCAGCGCGGCGACAGTTTTTTATCGAGGCATGTGATCAATACCTGAGCCCGTGGCTGCGCCTGCGCCGGACCGACGCGGGAATCCAGTTGGTGGGGATATTCCATGAACAGCAGGATGACAGGCACGTGGCGCATGCCGCCCTTCTCGCCGGAGTGAACGTGTCGCCGCTTTCAATCCAGTATCGCCACGACAGCCGCAAACGGGGGCTGGTCATGGGTTTTGCGGCGGCGGACGAAAAATCCACCAAGAAGGCCATACTCAAGTTACGGCATCTCTTTGAAACTACACTGAAGTAACGGGATTAACGCGGCATGGACCGCGAGGGTCATTCGTCGCCAGCGTTCAGTCTTGCCACCTTCTTTTCGTAGCGGGATTGCATTTGGCGGTCTGCCTCGGCAGTGCCATCGTGCCATGTGCCAAACAGCTTGTCGAAAGGCACAGTACCATCGCCATAATTCACTTCAAAATACTTGTGATGAAGATAGTGGGCATAGGCATGGCTCTCAATGGCGGTTCCTTCGCCAAGCTCGATCTTGTCAAAGCCGATGTGACCCACCACGGCGCCAAAACCTGCGAAATGCAATTGATAGAGTGCCAAGAAAAGATTTGAAGGGATGAGGAGGTGCAGCAAGGCTACACCAAAATAAATGGTGACCTCCACGGGATGCATGGACAGGGATGACCACGGCGAGGGGTTGACCGAGTTGTGGTGAACCGAGTGGACCCATTTATACAGGAACGGTGTGTGGATGGTGCGATGGATCACGTAGAAATAGCCTTCGTGGATGATGGGAACGAGGAAGGCGACGATGCACAGGTAAACCGGATGCTCGGCAAAGCGCAGTTGGGGAAAGTAGCCATTGGCGTTGGCCCACAGCAGGGCCACGTGAACGGCGGTCCAAACTGGTATGCCGATCAGAAAACAGCGCAGGAAATTGTCCAGCCTCTGGCTCTTGAACCAGAACACGTTTGAAGGATTTTCCGATGGCCATTTGCCATTGTACTTGAAACGGTTCGACTGCTTGCGTTGGGCGTAGAGGCGCAGTTCGAAGGCACCGTAGAACAGGAAAATGGCCACGCAATTGACGACGTAGAGCCACAGAACCCAATCCCAAGTGATGACCCTCGCGGTTTCAGCGGATGGAACAATCCAATAAACCCACGCGAAGGCGGTGAATGCAAAAAGCAAATTCCATGGCAGGAAATACCCAGGCAGCCATTTCAGGATGGCCAGCAGGCTGGGCGGGAGTGCATAAAACGGCGCAATTTCCAGTTTGCTAGTGGGAGCCCAGTCGCCGCGCTTATTGCGTTTGCCGTATTGCAGGTCGTCCATTGCGTTTAGCTTCCTAGGCCGCGTCCTGGTACTCAGCGCCAGTTTTGGCGCCGGTGATGTAGGCGACTACGTCGTTGCCACTGGTGTCCTCCTTGCGCAAGTTGGCGACGATGCGACCACGCCGGAAGACTACAATCCTGTCCACCAAATCAAATACTTGCCGCATGTTGTGGGAAATCAGGATGAGCGGTTCGCCATTGGCCTTCAGTGTCTTGACAATATTTTCAACCTGGGCAGTTTCCTGCACGCCGAGTGCTGCGGTGGGTTCATCCATGATGATGAGCTTTGAGGCAAAGGTGGCGGTGCGGGCTATGGCCACGCATTGGCGCTGGCCGCCTGACATGTTGCGGATGGTATTTGAAAGGCTGGGGATTTTCACGGCGGTGCGTTCCAATGCCTTGCGCGTGTCTTCGCGCATGCCCTTGCGATCAAGTATTGAAAATGGCCCCAGGCGGAATTTGAACTTTTCGCGGCCGAGGAACAGGTTGGACGGCACGTCGAGATCATCTGCCAGGGCGAGGGTCTGGAAAACCGCTTCTATCCCGGCCTCACGCGCATCCAGCGGTCCTTTGAAAACGACTTCCTTGCCGGCAAAAATGATTTTGCCGCGCGTTGGCACTTCGACTCCGGTGATCTGGCGGACAAAGGTTGACTTGCCGGCACCGTTATCACCCATGATGGCAACATGCTCACCATCACGAAGTTCGAAGTTGGCACCTTCCAGGGCATGCACGCCGCCGTAGTGCTTGGTCAGTCCTTCGGTCTTGAGAACGATATCCGACATCATCTAGCCCCTTGAACCCTTGCGGCGCTGCCGCCATTGATCGAGCACCACGGCACCCACGATAATGGCTCCCTTCACCATCTCCTGATAGTAGGCATCGAGCTGCATGAAGGTGAAACCAGAAATGATCACACCGAATATCAGGGCACCAATGACGGTTCCAACAATAGAGCCGCGCCCGCCAGACAAGGAAATTCCGCCGATAACCGCCATGGCAATGGCGTCGAGTTCGTACATCACGCCCATGCCGGCCTGGGCCGTGAGGTTCTTTGAACTCAAAACGATTGCCGCGACTGATGCGAGCAGGCCTGCAATTGTGTAGACCAGCATCTTGTGGTGTTCGACCTTGATACCAACGGTGCGTGACGCCTCCTCGTTGGAACCTATCGCATAGCAATGCTTTCCATATTTTGTGTAAGTCAATATCAGTTGGAACAGGATGGCGAGCACAATGAAGATTGCAACCGGCATCATGCCCTTGCCGATGGCGGCAAAACTTTCTGTCGGAAACGAAATCGGGTTGCCCTTCGACCACCACTTTGAAAAGCCACGTGCTGACACCATCATGCCCAGTGTAGCAATGAAGGGAGGAATACGCGTGTAGGCGATGAGCGTGCCATTGATCAAGCCTGCCAGCAGCCCGCAGGTAAGACCAATGGCGATAGGGACTATGACTGGCATGTCCATAAGGAAGTCCGGGAAGATGGCTTTGGGATTGGCCTTGCCGTTGACGATTGCGGTTTGGGCAAATGACATGGTGATCATGGCCGTGGCGCCAACGATTGAGCCTGACGACAGGTCAATGCCACCGGAAAGAATGACCTGAGTAACGCCTATGGCAATGATGCCAACGATGGACACTTGAAGAATGATGACCTGCAGGCGTTGCTCATTGAACAATGTGTGCACATCTGGTCGGGTGTTGAACAAAAAGCTTTCGCCGAGAAACATGCGTCCCAGGATTTCAAACGCGGCAACAATCAGGATGAGCGCAAAAAATACATTGAGTTCGGCGGGCCAGGCTCTCTTGGATGCATCGTATTTCAATCCACCAATGCCTGTATCTGATTTTACCACGTAACGCTCTCCGCTCTTGTGATCTTCGGCAACCCTACACCAACACTGGCGCTGGCGCAGCCAACTTTAATTGTCACGCTCGCTGCACTGCAATGGGAAGCTGGGGCAAAAGAGTGAGCAGCACCGCAGTGCCGCTCACTCTCATTTCGTTCGGAAGTGGCTTAGTTCTTCTTGAGGAAGTCGCCAACGTTCGCAGGCGTTACGAGCTGGAAGGGAATGTAGACCTTCTGCTCAACTGGCTTGCCACCGGCAAGTGCGATTGCTGCTTCAAGAGCGCCCTTGCCCTGTCCGGCAGCGTCCTGAAACACAGTAACGTCAAGGTCTCCGGCCTGCATTGCAGCAAGTGCGTCCTGGGTTGCATCAACGCCGC
>JANMKJ010000293.1:0-4620 GCA_031371945.1 Rhodobiaceae bacterium | reverse complement strand
TCGTCTTCGCATTCCGTCAGTTTTTCCCGTGAAATCGCGGTTTCCCGCGATTGCAATGCGTGAGAGGAGATTTCCCATGCATTTCTACGCCTGTCGGCATTGATATCGGGCCGGCTCAATTTTGCCACGAGCAAAACTCGTGACGGCGCGCGACAGACGCCTGATCGCCCGGAAGGGCACACGCGACTTGCAGGATCTCGGCCTCGACAGCCGCAAAGACGATATCCCGAACGATAGCCATTGGTAGGTCAGCCACTCTGGCGGCCGACCTCAATTGGAAAATGGCAAGCAACCTGGCGACCAGATTCTCCATGCCTTAGGAGTTGGGGTCGTTCCACCCGGCAGCGGTCCTGCGCCACCGGGCAGCGCGGATGAAATCGGCATCCCGAAGGGGGATTGATGGGGCTAGGCACATCGCCTGCCAAAACGATGCGTTTTGCAGCTCGGCTGTCGCTCAAATCAGGTACGGGAACGGCGGAGACAAGCGCATTTGTGTAGGGATGGCTTGGCCGAGCAATAAGATCTTCAGCCGCTCCCAGTTCCACTATGGATCCCAGATACATGACTGCAATTCGCGTCGACACCTGCCGGACAACGCTCAAGTCATGGGCGATGAACAAATAGGTGAGTTTCAAGCGGTCCTGCAGATCTGCCAAAAGATTGATGATCTGTGCCTGCACCGATACATCGAGTGCCGAAACAGGCTCATCCAGCACAATGAGTTTTGGCTCAAGGCAAATGGACCGTGCAATGCCGATCCGCTGCCGCTGTCCACCAGAAAATTCGTGCGGAAAACGCATGGCATGGTCAGGCTGCAGGCCCACCAACTCAAGGAGTTCGCGCACCCGGCCGGCAATGGCAGCTGTGGACAGATTGGTGTGAACGCGCAACGGCTCGCCGATCAGTTCCTGGACCCTACGGCGTGGATTCAAAGAGGCGTAAGGGTCTTGGAAGACAATTTGCAACTCCCTCCTCAAGGGACGCATCTCGCGCGTCGTTTTATGGGAAATGTCCTGGCCATTGAAGTTGATCTTACCGGAGGTGATATCGTACAGTCGCACCATGCAGCGTCCCAGGGTGGATTTTCCGCAACCGGATTCCCCTACCAGCCCGACGGTTTCGCCGGGCATGACTGTGAGAGAAACGCCATCGACTGCCTTTACCTGTTGAATGCCGCGGGCAGAGAAGCGACTGCCGACGGCGAACGTTTTGCAGACGTCAATAGCTTCCAGCAGCGGTGCCATAGTCATGATTGGCCGACCAGAAAGCAGGCTGCCGCATGGATTGAGCCAACAAGCTGCGGCTGATCCCGGCATTTGTCGAACCGTTTGGGACAGCGTGGTCCGAACGAACATCCTTCCGGCCGGTTCGAGAGCGAAGGTGGTGAACCTGGTATGGACCGAAGGCGATGCGGCCTTTTGCCAACGAGCGGTGGGATGGAATCGAGCAGTGCAGTTGTATAGGGGTGTTGAGCCGCGAGAAACAAATCGCGCTTGGAGCCGCGCTCGACGATTCTGCCGCCATACATCACCATCACCCGGTCAGCAATTTCGGCAATGACGCCCATGTCGTGGGTGATGAACACTATGGCTGACTTATGGTTGCGTTGCAGCTTTCGCAAGAGATCCAGAATCTGGGCCTGCACGGTGACGTCCAGTGCCGTTGTCGGTTCATCGGCCACGAGCAGGGTCGGGTTGCAGGAGAGCGCCATGGCGATGACGGCACGTTGGCGCATGCCGCCTGACAGCTGGTGTGGATAGCGGTCCACGGCCTCACGCGGGTTGGGGATGTTCATTTCGGCAAGGAGATCGATGGCACGGTCGCGAGCTGCAGCCCGACCAATTTTCTCGTGTGCCATGATTTGCTCGGCGATTTGCCAACCGACAGTGTAAACTGGCGTGAGAGCGGTCATCGGGTCTTGGAAAATCATGGCAATTTCCCGGCCCCGCAACTTCCGCATTTCCCGTGCTGGAAGGCCAACCAGTTCACGCCCGCGATAGAGAATTGAACCTTCTATGATGACATTGGGATCATTGATGAGCCCCATGACGGCAAGCAGCGAAACGGTCTTGCCCGAGCCGGATTCACCCACGACGCCAAGCACTTCGCCTTCGGAGACTTCAAACGACACTCCGTCGATTGCCTGCAGAACCCCATGTTCTGTCTGGAATGAAACGCGAAGATCGCGGACCTGCAACATCAGGCAGTCCTCACCCGCGGGTCTAGAAGAATATAGATCACATCGACCACGGCATTTGCCGCGACTACAAAAAACGAAGCATAGATGACTGTTGTCATAATAATGGGCAGATCAAGATTTTGCAGGGCATCGAATGTGAGCTTGCCTACACCCTGGAGGTTGAACACAACTTCGGTGAGCAATGCTGAACCGCCGACCAAAGCACCAAAATCCAGGCCAAAGAGTGTGACAAAACTGATGAGAGAGGTACGCAGGGCGTGGCGCACGAGGATGCGCAACTCGGAAAGACCCTTGGCCCTCGCGGTTCGAATATAGTCTTCCTGCATGGCTTCAATAAGGCTGGCACGCAACACGCGCCCGTAGAGACCGATATACAGAATTGCCAGGGTGATCCACGGAATAACGAGTGTGAGAAACCATCCAACCGGGTCGTCGGTGAGGTTCTTGTAGCCCAACGGTGGAACCCAGGAAAACAGCCAGGTATCGTGAAAACGACTTTGGGTGATCAGGTTCATCACTTCGCCAAGCCAGTAAACCGGCATGGAAATTCCGATCAACCCAAGGATCATCAACAATTTGTCAATCCAGCTGCCCCGTGTTGCTGCTGCAGCGAGTCCCATCAGCAGGCCGAACACGACCCAGAGGAGGGCTGCACCAATGACCAGTGAAAGTGTCACCGGCACCGTGTCGAGGACTGCTGGAACTACCTTCCAGCCACGATTGACAAACGACGTGAGATCCCCGGTGATGAAGATCTTCTTCATCATCACGAGATATTGCACATAGAAAGGTTGGTCTAGCCCGAAACTCTTGCGCACTGCCTCGAGGATTTCGGGACTGGCACCACGGCCTGCAATGCGCGAGGCAGGATCAGCACCTGGTGTCGCAAAGAAGATCAGGAACACCAGAATGCTGATCCCGAGCATGACAAACAGCATCTGGCCCAACCGTTGCACCAACGCTCCCAGCATCAGCCGCGTCCCAGCTTGATTTTCGAGCGTGGGTCCAGTGCATCACGCAAACCATCGCCCAGGACATTCAATGCCAGCACACACAACACGATGGCAATTCCGGGAGCGATGGCAACCCAAGGCCTTGAATAGAGCAAGCCTTGTCCATCCTGGATGATGGTTCCCCAGCTGGCATCTGGCGGCTGAACGCCTATCGACAGAAAGGAGAGAGCTGACTCGGTCAACATGTTGAGTGCCATCATCAAGGGTATGAAAACAATGAGAGTTGTGGAAACATTGGGCAAAATATCTCGCAGCAAAATGCGGTGGCTCGGCACTCCAAGGCTGATCGCTGCCAGCACGAATTCACTTTCGCGCAATGTCAGGACCTGTCCGCGCACGGGTCTTGCCACATAGGGAATGTAGACCACGCCGATGATGAAGATCGGCAGCCACAGGCTGCCAGATTCAATAGTGATGGGCCCAAGCTCAATGCCGTGGGCGATGAGCACAATGGAAAGTGAGATCGCGAGGAGATAGACGGGGAAGGCCCAGAGCACGTCAAGAATACGTGACAGGATGATGTCAGTAATGCCGCCGAAAAATCCGGCTATCAGGCCCAGCACCGTTGCCACGGTCAGCGTCAGCGCGGTCGCTGCAGCTGCGATCAGAAGTGAGGTAAGCCCGCCGTAGAGAAGCCTTGCCATGACATCACGCCCCTGGTTGTCAGCACCGAGAAAATAATTGCCCAGCCGCCAGGTGGGACCGATGGGGTTGTAACCGAGACCCAAACCCTCGGTAGACTGCTCCATGACCGGCACAACATTGCCGTCGATGGTTATGGTGGCGTCAAGCGTCGAGGTGAAAGGATCAACACCGGCCCAGGCGGCATAGGCGGGGGCGAGCAGGCAGATCACGACAATCAACAAAAACAGGACAAGCGCTGCCATGCCGGCCCGGTCATGTGCCAATCGACGCGTGGCCGCGGCCCAGGGACCACGGCTCACGCGGCGCAACGCAATCGCTTCAACACTCATGAAGCGCGCCGGTTACTGCACCCAAGCCTGGGTGACCATCCAGTAGTATTGCGAGTTGAACTGGAAATTGCCCAACCGCTTTGACACGAAGTCGAGATGCTTCGGGGTAAACAGCGCAGCTGCCGGGGCATTGTCAGTTACTGCCTTGTCGATCTCGGCCCAGACTTTGTTGGCACCTTCTGGATCGGTCACACCCTGTGCCAGCGTAGCTTGCATCTTTGCGTCAATATCCTTGTCACAGAATCCGGAAATATTGATTGAGCTGTCTGAACCTTCGGTAAAGCTTGCACAGCCAAACAGGATATTCAGGAAGTCTGAGGCAGCCGGATAATCCTGGTACCACTGGCTAATTGACATCTGCACCTTGTTATTGGTGTTCTGGATGTAGGTGAACTGGATATTGGGTGAAATTGGCTTTACGTCAGCGTCGTAG
>JANMKJ010000245.1:0-11876 GCA_031371945.1 Rhodobiaceae bacterium | reverse complement strand
CGGAGTGCCATTCGTGAACTGCTCGACAATGCCTTTCACGGCCGCCGCCCCTAGCCGAGTGGATATTCTTGGGCCTCGAACACGTGGTGATGCACCCGCCCCGTGAACATCTTGAGAAGTTCGCCAGTCACTTCGCGGCTTTGCCTGCGCACGTCAGATTGCAGCGCTTTGTTGCAGGCCGTCATGTCGGGATATCGAATGGCCAGTGCCATGGCATAGGCGGGAGCCCCTTCATCGCGTTCGCTGCCGTCGAGCACGCGCACCTCCTCGGCACCTGGAAACTTCGTCCACAGGGGAACCAGGCGTTCCTTGACAAATTGCCGGAAGGCCAGTTCCTGGCCATGGTGAATCTCGCCTTCAAAAAAAGCGTATCGAATGATCATGATGTTGTCCTGAGAAATGGGTGCAGCGCCTTAACGTGACACTGCACCCTTTGGGAAGACTGGGAGTATTATGCCTTGCCCCAAATTTTCTTGTATTCGTCACGGTACCCGTTGCCCGGGTCGAAGGTGTTGGTAGGGCCGCCGTCGAATTCGACATTGTCCTTGGTCACCACATGCAATGGCGACACATAACCAGACCAGGCCTCACCAGCCAGGGCACGGTTAAGTTCATCCACCAGTTGCCAGCCCTGCAGGTTCAAAGGTTCGGCCACGGTTGCCGCCTGGTATTGGCCAGAACGAATGCGTTGGTAAGCCGATTCCGAACCGTCGCCGGCTGAAACATTGGTTGGCCGTCCCGTTCCTTCGATGCCTGCCGCGGTAAGCGATGGGCCCATGAAGTCGAAGTAGAGGTCGTTGATGGCCAGCGAGTGTGTCCACTTCTCGCCATGCTTCTGCAGCAGCGACGTGGTGAGCTGTGGCATGCGCTGGGAGGTTTCGGCAATCGGCGTGTCTACCCATTCAACCGTGGTGCCACCCAGGGCCTCGATCACTTCCTGCATCTTTTTGGCCTTGGCAATGGCAATGGCGTAAGTGGAGTCGGTGAAGTAGATGCAGCCTGGCTTGCCCTTGGCATCAATATAGGCCCACATCGCAGCGGCCGTTGATACCTGCATCGGATCGGTGGTGACGTTGGCAAATATGCCGAGGTCTGGAACCGGGCCGATGTTGGGTGAAGAGTGCCAAGATACCACTGCAATTTTCGCAGCCTTGGCAGCTTCCATGCCTTGCGCCTGCTCGACCGAGTCAAAGCCGCTCACGATTATGCCCTGGGGGTTAAGGGCCATGGCCTGGCCGAAGGCGGCCGTACGGCCTGAAACAGAGCCGGCGCCGTCGATCGTCACGACTTTCCAGCCAATGGCAGCTGCTGCTTCTTCAACACCCTTGGTCGCACCGAGAATGCCGCCGTTCTTCATGTCACCGGCAAGCACCACAATGGTCTTGTCAGGCTGGGCCTTGGGACCCGTCGTGGGGCCATCCCACTTGTCCACCTGCTTGGCGTACTTGTCGACAATGGCCTGTGCATCGGCCATCGAGTCTGCAAATGCCACCTGCGTAAGCACGGGAACTGATAGTCCAAGTGCAATGCCCTGTAGCAATAATTGTCTGCGATCCATAAGTTTTCTCCCGTTTATCCGCGCGCACCCTGTGGCGGCGGTATTGGTTGTGGTGCTTTCTGGGCCGCACCTCTTTTGCGTTGGGCGTAACCTGCAATGCCAATGGCAACCAGCAGGGTCACACCATTAAACAGCGGTTCAACCCAGAATGAACCGCCGGTTTGTTGAATGCCGGATATGCCGACAGCGAGAATTGCCACGCCAATCAATGTGCCCCACACATTGACGCGGCCGGGCTTGATGGTGGTGGATCCAAGGAAAGCCCCAACCAGGGCCGGCAGCAGGAACTCGAGCCCGACGCTGGCCTGGCCAATGCGCAGCTTTGAGGCGAGCAACACACCCGTGAGAGCCGTCATCACACCCGATGCGATGAACGCCCCGATCACGAATTTCCGCACTGGAATGCCGTTGAGCGCTGCAGCCTTGGGACTGGCACCAATCGCATAGAGATAGCGCCCGATCGGCAGGTATTCAAAAATCAGCCACATGATGAGGCCAATGGCTAGCACGTAGTAACCGGTGATCGGCAACCCGAAAATCATCGTGGCATTGAGCTTGTAGAAGCCATCGGGCACCACGCCCACCACTTGGCGGCCACCCGTGTGCCAGAGGGCAAGCGCATAGAGAATTGTGCCAGTGCCCAGCGTTGCAATGAAGCTGTCGATCTTGGCCACTTCAACCAGCAACCCGTTCAAAACCCCCATGGCAGCACCGAGGCACAGGACTATGAGCACTGCCACCGGCCATGGCACGCCATAGACCGTCTGCAGGCTGATGGCCAAGATATGCCACAGCACAATGCCGTAGCCGACCGTGAGGTCAATGCGTCCCGCTGCCATCGGTATCATGGCGCCCAATGAAAGCAGGGCGATGATCGCCTTGTCGGAAATGATCGACCGCACATTGAGCAGCGTGGGGAACGTGGCCGGCAGCGCCAGCGAGAAAATCACGATGAGAACGACTGTCAGGATGACGAGTCCATAGGTGGGAATGAGGCGCACCACCTTTGCTGCGAAGCTCAATTGCTTGAGGTCATGCTTTGTGGGCTCAAGGGCATTGGACTGGATGGATTGCATGGCTTATGCGACCTCTGAGGCTGATGCGGCGTGGATGAGGGCTTGGGTGGACAGGTCCATGCCGCTGATCTCGGCAACAATGCTGCCGCGCGAAAAAACCAGAGCCCGGTGGCAAATGTGGGCTACCTCTTCAAAGTCTGTAGAAACGACAATGACCGTAAGGCCGCTTTCCAGCGCCTTGGAGATAAGCTGGTAGATTTCCGACTTGGCACCGACGTCAACGCCCGCCGTCGGGTCTTCGGCTATCAGCAACCGCCGCGAAGTCGCCAGCCAGCGCCCCACGACAACTTTTTGCTGGTTGCCACCCGAAAGGGCTTCAACCGGCAAATGTGGATCATTCGGGCGCAGGCCAACGGTTCTGCCGATGTCGATGGCGCGCAAGGCCTCCAATGCGGGCGAAAGTACAGAAAACAGCGAGCGTCCAACGGCGCCCGGGTTGAGAAAGGTGTTTTCCCGGATGGAGAGCGAGAGAGCAACCGACTCTTCCGTGCGGTCCCGCGCCACGAGTCCGATCCCTTGCGACAGGGCCTCGGCAGGCGATGACAGCCGAAGCTGCACACCATCAAGCCTCACTTCACCTGAAAAGACCTCAGCTCCAAACAGGCACCGCCCAACCGCTTCCTGGCCCGCTCCGCGCAAGCCCACAAGTCCCAAGACCTCACCCGCCCGGGCTGAAAATGTAACGGGACCAACACCTGGGCCGATCATCTTTGAAACCGTAAGGGTCTCCGATCCTTCGCGCCGTTCAGCCCGGTGATAGAGTTGCGTCACTTCGCGGCCCACTATGAGATTGACCAACTCCGTCGGCGTTGTCTGTGAAACCTTTGCATCGCCTACCAGCCGCCCATCGCGCAAAACCGCGACCCGGTCGGCGAGCTTGAATATCTCGTCGAGCCGGTGTGACACATAGATCATGCCCACGCCCCGGGCTTTGAGTGAGCGCAACACTGTGAATAGCCGTTCGACTTCATCGGCTGGAAGGCTTGCCGTGGGTTCGTCAAGCACCAGCACGTCAGCCTCAACGGCGAGGGCGCGCGCAATGGCCACCAATGATTTTTCGGTTCGGCTCAAACTCTGCACCCGCCGCGTCGGGTCAAAATCACAACCCACCAATTTAAGTGCCGCTTCGGCGCGTGCTTCCGTGGCGCGCCAGTCAATCAGGCCTTTCGACATGGAAAAACCCTGCGCCAGGCCGACGTTCTCGCCAACCGTCATCCACTCGATGAGTCCCAGATCCTGGTGGATGAACGCCACCTTCTGTTTTTCATTGGGTTGTGGTGGCCGGTGCGAGTAGGGCTCTTCCTTGAACAGGATGCGCCCCTCATCAGGGGTATGGATACCGGCAAGTGATTTGATCAGCGTGGATTTACCGGCTCCATTTTCGCCCAGCAATGCCAGTATTTCCCCGGCGGCCAGATCAAGCGAAACATCGCGCAAGGCGGTCGTGCCGCCAAAGCGCTTGGTCACGTTTTCAAAGGCAACGAGTCTACCTGGCACACCAATCTCCCACACGCGCCAGAGTTTTTCCCCTGGTCATTTGTTATCGATAACATCCTAATCAGCGTTTATGACGGTGTCAAGTCTCGTTCAGGTCCAGCCATCCAGAAGGCGCATCACTTCGGCGTTGTCCTTGGGCCCAAGTCCCATGGCAATGAGAAGCCTGTGAATTTCCGTCACCGCTGAGGTAAGTGGCAAAGGCGTTTTGGTTTTCAGCGCGAAGGCTTGCACGCTGTCCAGATCTTTCAGCATATTGTTGAGGCTGCCCGTCGGGGTGAAATCACGTTGCGCAAATTTGACCATGAACTCCTGCATGATGCGGCTGTCGGCGCGGCCACCACTCAGGGCGGCAGGAATCCTGGCCGCATTAACGCCACCGGCTTCTGCCAGTTTCACCGCCTCCGCCACGGCCTGGAAGGCGAGCGCACAAAACAGCTGGTTCACCAGCTTTGTGGTTTGCCCTGCACCAAGCCCACCCATCAGGGTATAGTTGGCAGCGAGGTCGTTCATCACCGCACGGGCCCGCTCGAAATCTTGTTCGCTGCCGCCTGCCATGATGGTGAGTGTTCCCGAAAGTGCGCCGGGAACGCCTCCCGAAAGCGGGCAGTCCACCCAGCTCATGCCAGTGGCCGCAACCAGCCGTGTTGCTATTTCAACCGTAGCGGCTGGATCAATTGACGACATGTCAATCACCAGCTTGGAAGATGTAGCGCCACTTTCAATGCCCGCTTCGCCGAATACGGCCTGGCGAACAATGTCCGCATGGTTCAAGCTGAGAATGACGAAGTCCGAGGTTTCCGTCGCAACCTGGATGGAGCGGGCAGGGGTCGCACCAAGCTTTGCCATGACGGCAACCTTGCCCGGATCGATGTCAAAAACGGTTACCCGGTGTTGGCATTCCAGTAGCCGCGTGGCGATGGCAGCCCCCATTAGCCCTGCACCAATTATGGCAATTTTTTCACCCATTGTTGGCCTCCGTCAAATAGATGCAGGACCGCTTCACCAGTTCGGCAACCGGCAGTTCCACGTCAAGGTGCAGCGCGTCCTCATCGGACCCTGGAATTTCCAGCGTCTTGAGTTGGCTGTCGAGCAGCGAAGGCGGCATGAAGTGACCTTTGCGGAGGGCAATGCGGGCGGCAAGCACCTCGCGCGATCCGTGCAGGAAAATGAATTTAAGCGGCGTTTCCGCGGCTTCCGCCAGTTTCAGCCGGTAGACCTTCTTTAACGCAGAACACGACGCCACAACCCCATGCCCCTTGGCCAGTTCAGCATTCATGGCCTGCCCGATGATTGCCAGCCAAGGCCAGCGGTCATCGTCATTCAACGGCTGGCCCGCAGACATCTTTGCGATATTGGCGGGTGGGTGCAATCTATCGCCTTCGATGAGTGGGCACATCAGGGCGGTGGCCAGCGCTTCCCCAACGCTGGTCTTGCCACAGCTCGTAACCCCCATGACAATCGCTGCACCCCTGAACATGTCAAAGCACCGAAGTTATGCCGCCATCGACATAGAGGATGTGGCCGTTGATAAAACTGGAAGCATCACTGGCCAGAAATATTGCTGCGCCATTCAGTTCTTCGACTGTCCCCCAACGACCGGCAGGCGTTCGCTTTTCCAGCCAGGCCGAAAACTCCGGGTTATCGACCAGCGCCTGGTTAAGGGGTGTCTTGAAATAGCCGGGTCCTATCGCATTGACTTGTAGGCCATGCTTGGCCCAATCCGCACACATGCCCTTGGTCAGCATCTTGACCGCTCCCTTGGTTGCAGTATAGGGCGCAATGCCGGGCCGGCCCAGTTCGCTTTGCACGGAACAAATATTGATGATCTTGCCGCGCCGCCGCGCAATCATGTGCCGCGCCACAGCTTGGCCGGTCAGAAACACGCTTTCCACGTTCACCCGCATCAACTCGCGAAACTTCTCAGGCGGAAAATCTTCCAGGGGCGTTCGAAATTGCATGCCCGCATTGTTGAAGAGCACATCAATGGCGCCGATGGATTTCTCAATGTCGGCGACCGCCGCAGCAACACTTTCCTCGGCGGTTACATCAAATTCTCGTCCATGAGCCTTCACGCCCTTTGCCTTCAACGCGGCTACAGCTTTTGCAAGCTTGCTTCCGTCGCGCCCATTCAGAATGACTTCAGCTCCCGCTGCCGCCAGGCCTTCAGCAATTGCAAATCCAATGCCTTGGCTCGAGCCCGTGACCAGCGCGATTTTGCCCGTGAGATCAAATAATTTAAGCGACATGAAAGTCCTCAACCAGTTTTCGTAATCCGAGCTTGACCAAATACGCCGTGGTTGACTATCATGTTATCGATAACATTTCCATGCCTATATTTCAGGAGCTGAGTATGAACCCCCCGGACGTTCTGATGATTGGTCCCTATACGCCGTGGGATATGGAGCCCTTGGAGGCGAGTTACACACTTCACAAATTATGGGAGGCAGAAGACAAGACAGCCTTTATTAAGGAGCGGGCATCACGCATCCGGGGCATCGCTACCCGCGGTGAACTTGGTGCCAATGCTGAACTCATCGGTCAGTTGCCAAATCTCGAAATTATCAGCTGCTATGGCGTAGGAACCGACGCCATAAACCTTGCAGCTGCAAAAGCGCGTGGGATCCGCGTTACCAACACACCCGATGTCTTGACTGGTGACGTGGCCGATTTGGCCATGGGTCTCCTGCTTGCCGTTGCGCGCAAAATTCCATTGGCCGACACTTATGTGCGTGATGGCAGTTGGAAATCCGCCAACATGAAGCTTGTGACCCGGTTCCACGGCAAGCGCCTTGGCATCATCGGCATGGGCAGGGTGGGTGCGGCGGTCGCACGGCGGGCCTCAGGTTTTGACATGAAGATTTCCTATTTCAGCCGGCAGAGGCGTAGCGACCTGAATTACACATTTGAAGAGTCGATTGAAAAACTGGCCAGCACTTCGGATTTTCTAGTCGCAACTCTCGCCGGCGGCAGCGCCACGGCCGGCATCATTAATGCAAAAGTATTCGAAGCCCTCGGACCGCTTGGCTACTTCGTCAACGTGGCGCGAGGTTCTGTGGTGGACGAACCCGCACTTCTCGATGCGCTCATGACTGGCAAAATTGCTGGCGCCGGCCTCGATGTATTCTGGAACGAGCCGAACATCGATGCACGGTTTTCGTCTTTGAATAATGTCGTTCTGCAGCCCCACCATGCTTCAGGTACCACTGAAACCCGCAAGGCCATGGGCCAACTGGTACGTGATAATTTGGCAGCGCATTTTTCTGGGCAGCCCCTGCTCACCGAGGTAAGGTAACGCCCATGAAATCTGTTGTCATTCACAAGGCCCTCGACCTTCGCATCGAAGAAAGAAGTGTTGCGGCCCCAGGGCCAGGCCAGGTTACCATCTCCATTCGCAGGGGTGGCATTTGTGGGTCTGATCTCCATTACTACCGCCATGGCGGGTTCGGTACCATTCGCTTGCAGGAGCCCATGGTGCTTGGCCATGAGGTTGCTGGTGAAGTGGCAGCCCTCGGCTTTGGCGTCACCACCGTTGCAATTGGCGATGTTGTGGCCATCAGTCCAAGTCGCCCTTGTGGCCGGTGTGAGTATTGCCAGAAGGGCATGCAGAACCATTGTATCGATATGCTGTTCTATGGCAGCGCCATGCGTATGCCCCACGTGCAGGGAGCATTCCAGCAAACGCTCGTGGTGTTGGAAAGCCAGTGCCACAGGATAGCGGCCGGCATTTCCATGGAGGAAGCCGCATTTGCCGAACCCTTCGCCGTGACCCTGCACGCCATTGTGAGGGCAGGGCCTTTGGCGAACAAGCGCGTGCTAGTTACCGGCTGTGGTCCCATAGGGGCACTGGCCATCGTTGCGGCCCGGGCCCATGGTGCCAGGGATATTACCGCCACCGATGTGTCCGATTTCACCCTCGGCCTTGCCCGCAAGGTCGGCGCCGACACCACGATTAATGTTGCAACCCATGCTGACGGCATGACACCCTACAAGGTGAACAAGGGTGCATTTGACATCATGATCGAAGCCTCCGGAAACGAACAGGCGCTGCGCCTCGGTCTTGAAGTTTTGCGGCCCCGTGGCATTCTCATCCAGCTGGGCCTTGGTGGAGAAATCTCCATTCCGCAAAACATGATCGTTGCCAAGGAAATCGAAATCCGTGGCTCCTTCCGCTTCCACGAGGAATTTGCACTGGCCGTCGACCTCATCAACAAGCGAAGGGTGGATCTCAAACCGCTACTCACCGAAGTCGTTGCCCTGCAAGACGCCGAACGTGGCTTCCAACTGGCGAGCGACCGTTCAAAAGCCATGAAAGTCCAAATCGCATTTTAGGTGGTGACGCTGCTACAACAAACGGGGATGGGATCTGACTTGATTTGACTGCTCCCAGTTTACCATGGCCATAGCCCATTGGATTTGAGCGATGCTCCGGTTTCCCAGAACCTTGCGCTTGCGAGCATTTTTTCAAGTGTGGAGAATAGCGGTTCTTAGCCGTTTGACCGTACGGCGTCAAGAACTAAATTCCCTATCTAGGCACTTTCTCTTGAAATCACCTGGTAGTCTGTGATGATTGTTTCCGTCGCCAATACTTTTCCCGTGCGGTCGCCTTCGATGGCGCGCAGCAACAGATTGCCAGCCTTGTGGCCGATGTCATAACAGTGCACGCCAATCGTCGTGATCGAGGGAACACAGCAGCTCGCCACCTCGAAATCACCGAATCCCGCAATCGCAATGCGCTTGGGAACCAGCCAGTTTCGCCGTTGGCATTCCATCACGGCCCCAAAGGCTGAAAGATCCGATACACAAATTGCAGCTTCAACTTCCGGCCACTGTTCGATGAGCCGCACCACGGCTTCGCCGCCCTGCTGCATGGAGATGGGTGGTGTGCCGAATGAAATGACGCGACCTGGTCCTATGCCCAGTTCGGCAACGGCTGCTTCATATCCGGCCCTTCGGTCGGCGCCGCGGGTATCTCGGCTGGTGGAACCGCCAATGAACGCAATACGGCGGTATCCCTTGCCATAAAGATACTTTACCAGGCTTGCCGCCGCGTCGGCGTTTGAGAAACCAACCACGTGCTGTACCGGCGTCTGCGGCAAGTCCCAGGTTTCCACAACCGGAATTCCAGCCTGTTCCAGCAATCGTCGACCCCGTGAAGTATGGCGGCCACCCGTCACGACGATGCCTTCAGGGCGGCGTCGCAGCATCGTTTCGATGAGTTGTTCTTCTTTTTCGACGGAGTACAACGTGTAGCCCAGCAGCAACTGCAGGCCGGTTTCGGCAAATGCATCCGTGATGCCGCGTGCTGTATCGGCAAAGTTGGAATTGTTGATGGAAGGGATCAGGGCTGCCACAAATCCCGTGCGCTTAGAGGAAAGCGATCCCGCCGATTGATCAAGCACGTAGCCCAATTCTTCAACCGCCTTGATGATCCGGTCGCGTGTTTCAGCGGCTATGGAAGCCCCGTCCTTGAGGGCACGCGAAACCGTCATGGTCGAAACGCCGGCCCTGGCCGCCACATCGGCCATGGTCGGTGCACTGCCCCGCCTTTCGTTTGATTTTATTGTTGCCACTTCCTAAGATGCACTTTCGCTTCAATAAATTCCTTGTTATCGATACCATACCATAACCACCACACATTTGAAGAGGGCAATCCCAATGTTCTACGGCCAGATCGAAGGCACCGGCTTTGAAGTCATCGACCCCCGCTTTAACGATTGCCTGGTTGGTCACGTGCGTGTCGAACGGCCGTGGACTGGCGCCCGCTGGGCTGAAGGTCCTGCGTGGTTTGCTGCGGGGCGCTACCTCGTGTGGTCCGACATCCCCAACAACCGCATGCTGCGCTATGACGAAACCGATGGAGCGGTTTCCGTCTTCCGCAACCCTTCGAACTATTCCAACGGCAATACCGTGGACCGGCAGGGCCGGCTCGTATCATGTGAACACTATGCCCGCCGGGTGACCCGTACCGAACACGATGGTAGCATCACCGTGATCGCCGACAAGTTCGAGGGCAAGCGGTTTAATTCGCCCAATGACGTGGTGGTGAAATCCGATGGCTCGATCTGGTTCACAGATCCACCCTACGGCATCCTCATAGACTACGAAGGCGAACGCCACGACAGCGAAATTGGCAACAACAATGTCTACAGGGTTGATGGCAGCACCGGGAAAATCTCCATCGTCTGCAATGATTTTGACAAGCCAAATGGCCTTGCGTTCTCACCTGATGAGAAATACCTTTACATCGCCGATACCGGTGTCAGCCACAAGGTTGGTGGCAACAAGCACATCCGCCGCTTTGAAGTAAGCACGGACGGTCAATCCCTGGGCAAGTCTAAAGTCTTCGCCGATTGTACTGCCGGCCTGTTCGATGGCTTCCGCGCCGACCGTGACGGCCGCATCTGGACCAGTGCCGGAGACGGTGTGCATTGTTATCTGCCAGATGGAACCCTGATCGGTAAAATCCTTATCCCCGAACTGGTGGCCAACGTTGTTTTCGGCGGAGCAAAACTCAATCGCCTGTTCATCTGCGGTACAACATCGCTCTATTCCGCTTATCTCGCGGTCAACGGCATTTCTGCCGTGGCGTGATGCATGGGAACAAAGGTTACCAATTAAACTAGATCGCTGGCCAAATCTCCAGTGCGCCACGATAGATCATGTCACCAGCGACATAGACAATGATCAGTAAACCCACGTAGGCAATCCACCGGTGGCGATGCAGAAGCTTGGCAATGAACGAAGCCGCCAATCCCATCAAACCCACGGAAAGTATCAAGCCAATTATGAGAACGGCAGTGTGCTCCCGGGCCGCTCCGGCCACGGCCAGAACGTTATCAAGGGACATTGAGACGTCAGCTATCAGAATCTGCAGCGCGGCTTGCGCGAACGTTTTGCGCGGAGCATTGCCCGCAACGCTGCCGTCGCCATCAGCATCGGTTTCAGTAATGGCCTCAAGTGCGTCCGACTGTTCATGGGCGTTCTGTTTGAGTTCGCGCCACATTTTCCAGCAAACCCACAGCAGTAGTATACCCCCCACTAAAAGCAGGCCAAGAACCTGAAGAAGCTGGGTTGCGGCTCCTGCAAACACAATGCGCAAAATGGTTGCTGCAAAAATGCCGACAAGAATGGCCCGATTGCGTTGTTCGCGAGGCAAACCCGCCGCCGCCAATCCGATCACGATGGCATTGTCTCCAGCCAGCACAAGGTCAATGGCAATAACCTGTGCCAGTACAATCAATGCATCGCCAGAAAGCAGGCTTTCAAGCATGTTTCATGCGCCGGAATATGACTGGCAGAACGAGAACCGCCGCCGCCAGCGCCAGCAGAACCGCTGAAAGTGGGTGCGATACAAAGACCGAGGGATCGCCCTGGCTTATCATAAGGGCACGGCGGAATTGCGCCTCGGCGAGGGGCCCGAGAATAAGGCCGATGATGCAGGGTGCCACGGGAAAATCATGCCGTCGCATTAAAAAGCCGATGACACCGACAATGAGCAGCAGCACGAGATCAAAGGTCGAGTTGTTCATGCTGTAGACACCCAACGTCGAGAATACCAAAATGCCACCGTAGAGCAGGGGTTGCGGAATGCTGAGCAGCCGCACCCACAGCCCGACCAGCGGAAGGTTGAGAACCAGCAGCATGAAGTTGCCAATGTAGAGGCTGGCGATCAGGCCCCACACCAGTGTCGAAGAGCCGGAAAACAACACTGGGCCGGGTTGCAAGTTGTATTGTTCAAACGCCGC
>JANMKJ010000234.1:0-5086 GCA_031371945.1 Rhodobiaceae bacterium | reverse complement strand
CGCGATGTGAGCCACAGCGAAACCGAGGCGCAAAGCCATGATGTCAATCTCGTGCTGGAGGAACTCGGGGTTGATGAACAGAGGCGGGGGCTGATCATTGAAGTCTGGAACAAGGCGGATTTGCTCGACCCCTTGGATTTTGCCACGCGTGAGACCCAGGCCCAGCGGCGTGACGATTGCGTGCTGGTATCTTCACTTGACGGGCAAGGCATCGACGAGCTGCTGGAAAAAGTTGAAAAACGGCTGGCGAAAAAGAGCGAAATATTTGAGATCACGATCGACGCAACTGATGGCAAGGGCATGGCCTGGCTGCACCAGCGTGGCGAAGTTCTGGGTCGCAAGGCCTACGACGACGGGCGCACCAAACTGTCAGTAAGGCTTGCGGGGGATACGGCGGGGCAGGCGCAGGCAAAATTTGGCAAGGCCATGAAGCTAAAAACCTAGGCCACTATTTTTCAAGGGTCTTTGCTTCATTCCACAGCTCATCCATTTCGGCGAGATTGGACTGTTGCGGGCTTAGCCCACGGTTCTCCAACGCGGTTTCGATGTGGCGGAAGCGGCGGGCGAATTTTGCGTTGGTGGCCTGCAGGGCGCTTTCGGGGTCGATGCCGAGATGACGGGCGACATTAGCCAGGGCAAAAAGGATGTCACCGAACTCGGCGGTCTTGTCAGCGTCAGCTGCGTTTCTGAACTCTGCTATTTCTTCAGTGATCTTGTCATAGACGTTGTCAACGGACGGCCAGTCGAAACCTACCTTGGCGGCTTTGGCCTGCAGTTTTAGGGCGCGGGTCAATCCGGGCAGTGCAAGTGGCACTGACGCCAGCAGGCCGCCGTCCGGCTTGTGGGCGCGCTCCTTGGCCTTCATGTCTTCCCAGAAGCCTTTGGCCAGCTTGGCAGACCTTGCCGCTTCATCACCGAAGACGTGGGGGTGGCGGCGTACCATCTTTGTCGTGATGGCCTCTATCACGTCATCAAAATTGAAGGCACCTTCCTCGTCTGCCATCTGGGCGTGGTAGACGGCTTGCAGCAGCAGATCGCCAAGCTCCTCGCACAGGTCGGAACGGTTACCACGGGTGATGGCATCCAGAACCTCGTAGGCTTCCTCGATGGTGTATGGGGCAATAGTCTCGAAACTTTGCTCCAGGTCCCAGGGGCAACCAGTGACAGGGGTGCGCAGGGCCTTCATGATGGCTCGGAGGGTTTCGATCCGGCGGGGGTCCATGTCAGCGGGGTTCACGGTTGCTCCTGTTTTCGCATAATATATATTATGGAATATTTTGTGATATCCTGGCGAGGGAATTACTTGCCCCCATCAGTGGCTTAGATTTGGACGCTGCAATTCT
The DNA here is from genome assembly GCA_031371945.1 of Rhodobiaceae bacterium. Taxonomy (GTDB): domain Bacteria; phylum Pseudomonadota; class Alphaproteobacteria; order Rhizobiales; family Aestuariivirgaceae; genus Aestuariivirga. The sequence continues at coordinate 3,743 of JANMKJ010000234.1, read as the reverse complement.
GGATCACCTCAGGGGTGTCTGCTTGGGCCAGCTCTTGGCGTCACAGACGGCCTTCTTGTTGTAATCCTTGTCCCACTCCATGCGCTGGCAATCAAACCAGTACGGTGTCTGCTTGGCCCAGGTGGTTGTCGGGAACTTGGCCTGCAGCAGCTGCTGGGCGGGCTTTGAAAATGCCCCGACACGGCCGTGCCAGTTGCAGCCATAATGCGTGACCCGAACGGCCTGGGCCAATGCCTCTGCGGCGACCTGGTCACCTGCTGACGCCTTGCCCCAGCGGATGGCGGCCTTGGCGAGCAGCTGTGGTGCACTTGGCATTTGCTGGAGCTTGCCGATTTCCTTCCAGTTCACCGACTTGACCATGGGATGCTGTTTGAGCAAGCCGTTCAAGTTGGCAACCAGCTTGTCGTAGAGCTTGCTGTCAAAGACCGGTTTCAAGCCAGACTCGCCAGAAACCGTCATGCCGGCGTTGTAGCTCAGTTCCTGCCTCAGGGCCGCAAGGTGACGGTCGGTTTCCAGCGGGCACCACCAGTTGCGGTCGTTGTGGTCACCGGAGCTCACGTCGGTCCAATCATCTCCGGTTTCCTCAAGCGGTGACCAAAGATCGGGTGCGCTGACCTGGATGCCAAGACGCGGGTTACGCAGTATGGTTAACAGGTGGCGGTGTTCGGGCGTGAGTTTAGGATAGGCTTCGCCGATGTCGCGGTCAGCATCCTGCACCTGGGGATTGGTGGAAAAGAGCTTTGCGGTTTCATCAGCACTTGGTGTTACTCCCATGGCGTATGCACGGGTCCAGGCAACGCGCGTCAGCAAAGCCTTCTGCGCATCGGAAAACATCGGGTCACTGGCAAGGGCCCACAGGGACTTGACGCTTTGGAAATTCAAAAGGCTCCATTCCGACTTGTTGCCGTAGAGCGCCAGTGCCTGCTTCCAGTGGGCTTCATCCTCGGCTATCCAACCCATGAACTGGGCGAAGGTGTTGGTGACGCCGGTTTTCATGTCGTTGGAGAGTCCAGCGAATAACTCAGGCGTCAGGAGCTTGTCACGCAGGCGACGCCCCTCCTCCGCTCTGCCCTGCCCCAGGTGAAACTGGGCAAGCTTGGTGAGGGTGCCATAGAGATAAAAGGCGCTCGACTTGAAGGGGAGTTTGGTTAGTTCATCATAGGCCTGGTCGAAATGCTGGGTAGCGGCGGAGAGGCGGACTGCGGTATTGATGTAGGTGCCAAGGGCCGCCGTTTCTGGTGCCTGGCCACATGATTGCTGGGCCGCGGCCAGTGCTGCATGAACCTTGCCCCACAGGGCTTCGCGCGTGGCATCATCGGGTGTTGCGCGCAAGGTATTCAACACATCCAGGGCAAGTGTTGGGATGCGACTGCCACTTGGGGAAATGGCGGTTACCTGGTCGATGTAGCTGGCGGTGCGCAATTGCCACTTGTCGCCCACCAGGGCCCAAGGCGCTTGATCGTAGTTCTGTTGCAAGGATTGGCCTGCCATCATCCACAGGGCCATGGGGTGTTTACGGGATGCATCGAATATGGCCTTTGAGACGGTTGCGTTTTCAGGCAAGGTTCCAGTCAACCACCAGTCATCGGTCTTGGCGCGAATGCCAAGATGGTCGATGTCGTCGAGCGAGCGGGCATAGTCGTCCTGCATTTTGGGTGATGACAGGATCTGGGCCTGGGGGGCGGAGATCGTTGCAATGGAATCGTCGATGAGTGCCGTCCAGCCTGCGGGCGTATCTTCAATGTTGGAAATGTAGCCCAACAGGTTCTGGGTTATGCCGTGGACCGAGGCCAGCGTGGGATCGCCGAGAATGGCTGCAGCCTCACTGCGGGCACCGGCGATATCCTTGGCGTTGGCCATGAGATTTGCAATATTGTAACGGGCCGCTGCCTTGTGGGGGGAATTGCTGTTGCCGATGGACCGGAATAACTCGATAGCCTTTGCCTTGTCCTTGTAAAAGGCGATGGACGCCTCCTGGTAGGCGCGATCATCTTTTTGCATCTGCGCAAGGTCGGGATGAATTTCGAGAGGGCTTGGCAATACGGCAGCCGTGGTGGCGGGATCACTGCAGGCCTTGAGGACCTGTTCCTGCACCGTGAACCATTGTTTTACGTATTTGCTCTGGATGCCGAGGGAAGCCACGCGATCCTTGAGGACCTCAAGCGGATAACTGATGCGGCAGTCATAACCGATGGATTGCGGCGCCTGGCCGGGGGGCAGGATTTTCTCGGCTATTTTTTTCCAGGCCTCCTGGGCGTCCCAGTCGTAGTCGGCGGCGCGGTTCACACCCTTGTAGGCAGCATCACCGGCGGGGTTGCCGAGGCCATTCAGAACGCGCCAGGTCGTGGCGCTGAAGGGAGCGGATGCATAGCCATCGACGATGGACGCGAGCTTTGCCGGATCGCAGGTGGTTTGTGCAAGAGCTGAAGCAGACAGCAACGTGAGGCCGCTGACGGCGCTGACTAGTTTCTTGAACATGGGCAACTCTCCTTGAATCAAATGGATACTTTCAAGCCGTCATAGGCCACGCCGATGTGATCTGGAAGCTCAGCCGCCAGGGTGGCGAAATCGAGATCGATATGCATGTTGGTCAGCAACGCCCGGCGTGGCTTGAACCGCGCAATTTCGACAAGCGTCTCGGAGAGGCTAAAATGGCTGGGGTGCGGCGTGCGCTTGAGAGCATCAACAATCCACAGGTCGAGGTTTTCAAGGTGCGGAATGCTGGCCTGGGGAATGCCGTTGAGATCCGGCGTGTAGGCGACATTTCCGATACGGAAACCCAGGGCATCAATATTGCCGTGGTGGACAGTGAATGGCATGGCCGAAATGGTGCCGCCGGCCCCGTTGGTTTGCACTTCAGATCCTACGTCTATCTCATGGGGCAGCAGGGTTGGCGGGTAGTCGCTGCCTGCTGGCATCTGGAAGCAATAGGCAAAGCGATTTTTCAGCATGGTCAGGGTTGGCGGGTCAGCCCATATGGGCACGCGCTTTCTTTGGCGCAGGAAGAAGCCCCGCAGTTCGTCAATGCCATGGGTGTGGTCAGCATGCTCGTGGGTATACCAGACGCCATCGATTTCACCGACGTTTTCAGTCAGCATCTGTTCACGCAGGTCGGGCGATGTATCAATCAGCACGCGCGTTGTGCCTTGCGGTTTCCTGCGTTCCACCATGAGCGAGCACCGTCGCCTGCGGTTTTTCGGGTTGGCTGGATCGCAAACGCCCCAGTCACCACCTATGCGCGGAACACCGCCCGAGGAGCCACAGCCGAGAATGGTGAGAGTGATGGTCATGTGAACTGCGGCGGCCTTGGAACTTTTGAAAACAGGCGGAAGAAATTGTCGTTGGTGGCCTGCGCCATGGCTTGGGTCGTCACACCCTTGGTGACAGCCAGGGTTTCAAGTGTCTTGACCACGTAGGCTGGCTCGTTGGACTTGCCGCGATATGGCACAGGGGCAAGGTAGGGAGAATCGGTTTCCACCAGCAGGCGATCCATCGGTACATGAGTTGCCACTTCACGCAAATTTTCGGCGCTCTTGTAGGTGAGAATTCCCGAAAACGAAACATGGGCGCCGATGGCAAGGCCGCGCCTGGCAAGATCCAGGGATGCGGTAAAACAATGGAGCAGCGGCTTGAACGCCCCCTTCTGCATTTCGTATTCCAGCATGGTTGCCGTGTCGTCATCGGCTTCGCGGGCATGAATGACGAGGGGCAGACCGGTTTCCCGGGCGGCGGCGATGTGGGTG
>JANMKJ010000229.1:0-3624 GCA_031371945.1 Rhodobiaceae bacterium | reverse complement strand
TTGCGGGTTGAAGGTATCCATGAATGCGCAGGGGCCGTAATCAATGGTTTCGCCGCACACCGACATGTTGTCGGTGTTCATGACGCCATGGATGAAACCTACGTTCATCCATTTGGCAATTAGGCTGGCCTGCCGTGCGATGACTTGTGAGAGGAACCATAGATATCGCTGGGGACCGTCGGGAGCTCCGGGAAAGTTTCTGGCGATCTCATAGTCTGCCAGACTGCGCAATGCCGCATCTTCCTCACGTGCTGCCAGATACTGGAAAGTGCCAACTCGCACATGGCTTTTGGCAACGCGGGTCAATATGGCACCAGGAAGTTTCTTTTCGCGCATGACGGCTTCGCCGGTCGCCACGACGGCCAGGGCACGCGTGGTCGGAATGCCGAGGGCTGCCATCGCTTCGCTGATGATGTATTCCCGCAGCATGGCGCCCAGCGTGGCGCGGCCATCACCGTTACGCGAGTATGGAGTGCGCCCTGCCCCCTTGAGGTGCAGGTCACGGCGCACACCATCGCGCCCTATAATTTCACCCGCCAGAATGGCGCGGCCATCACCGAGGCTCGGCACCCAGTTGCCGAACTGGTGACCCGCATAGGCCATGGCGACGGGTGACAGGTTGGGCAATGCACTGCTGCCAGACAGCACCTGTAAGGCTTCAGGCGATTGCAGCCAGTTTTGGTCAAGACCAATCTCGTGGGCGTAGTTCAAATTTGCCACAACCAATTCTGGATCATCAACAGGCGACAGTGGCGTTGACTTGAACAGGATTTCCGGAAGTTGCGAATAGCTCAATTCAAACATCGGGGCCTACACAATAAAAAAAGGCCGGAGAATTCCCCGGCCTTGGATTCACGATACCTGGATTACCAGCTGCGGCAATCGGCATAGGCGCGGTTGTAATACTTGCGCCATTTGCCATTCGCATTGATGCCACCGCCAACGGCGCCAACACCGCCACCGATCAGCGCACCATCGCGCAAAGCATGGTGGCCACCAGCAATGGCGCCAATGCCCAGCCCGAGCAACGCACCAACGGCTGCACCTTCAACCACCTGCTTTGCACCGGCCTTACGGCTGGCATAGTCACGGGCATAGCCATCGCAATAGCGGCGGCTACGGGCCTCAGCGGCAGGCACGTAAATAGAACTTGCAGCCATAAGGGCCACTAGTGCGGAAGCCAGTACTTTGTTCTTCGTCATCTCGAAATTTCCTCTGTTTACAGTCTAGCTGCCCCCTCGGGCGATAATTTAAGTATATACACACTAGGATTGTGGCGAAAGTAGCGGTTTTGTGATCGTTAAGGCGGATCCGGCAAAACCGGTCATTTCGTATTGAATTCGTTATACTATTTGTTAGCCAGTGCGCAATACGTAAAACCTATTCCAGCCGTGCAGGGAATCCGTCGGCTCGGAGATCGGTATCAAGGGCATCTTCGAGCAGCTTCACGATCTGGGTCGATTGGGCCGAGCCACCGAATGCCTGCTTTCCCTTGACGAACGTATCGTTGGTGAGCGACGCCAAATCCAGCGGTACGCCAAATTCCCTGCCGAAGTTCATGGCAAAACCTAAGTCCTTCAAAGCCAGGTCCATGGTGAAGGCAATGTCGTAACTGCCATTCAGGATGAGTTGGCCTTCGGTTTCATGAACAAAGCTGGTGCCGGAACTGGCCTTTATAGCGGCCCAGCTTTGCGCCAGATCGAGCCCGCCGCGCTTGGCCAGCATCAGGGCCTCACCGTCAGCTACCAAATGGATGAAGGCAAGCATGTTGGTGATCACCTTGATTATCGCCGCGGAGCCCAATGGCCCCATGTGGAAGAGTTGACCGCCCATAGCTTCCAACGCAGGCTTGTGGAGTTCAAACAGGTCGTGGTCCCCGCCCGCCAGCACGGTAATCTTGCCTTGTGCTGCCAGATGAACACCACCCGTTACAGGAGCTTCCATGGTGCGCACCAGTTTCGATTGGGCCAGCTTCGCCAAACGCTGGATTTCGTCGCGCCCGAGAGTGGACATTTCAATCCATGTGCCACCGGGTTTTAGACCCTGCAATATCTGGGTGAGAACTTTTTCCGAGATAGCCGGAGATGGCAGGCAGGTAATGACACAATCCACCTGCTCGGCCAGCGCATTGGGTGACTCCGCCCATTTGCCACCCGCTTTCACGTGGCGCTCGGCCAAAGACTTGTCGATATCGTTGACGGTAACATCCAATCCTGCACGCAAAAGGCTTGCCGCAAGATGGCCACCGAGATTGCCCAGTCCTACATAGCCATATCTCATACGTTTACCGGATGGTTGGTCATTTCTAGGTGCAGCCTGTCTCCCGTATAGGGGTGGGCGCGGGCCACCTCCTCGTTGAGTTCAATGCCAAGTCCAGGTTCGCTGGGCGGGATGACATAACCCTGCTCCCAGCTAATGGGCTTCTTCAGCAGCTTGGCATAGAAACCGCCGAAGGTTTCAATGCTTTCCAGGATAAGGAAGTTTGGAAGCGACGTCGCAAAGTGGATATTTGCAGCGGCCTCAACGGGTCCCGCGTAGAGGTGCGGTGCGATCTGCGCGTAATAGGTTTCCGCCATTCCGGCAATTTTCTTGGCCTCCCAAATACCACCGACGCGGCCCAACGCCATTTGCAGGATTGAAGCAGCGCGGCATTCCAGAACCCGGCCGAATTCATATTTGGTGGTGAGGCGTTCGCCAGTTGCTACGGGTATTGAAGTTCCACGGGCAACCAACGCCATTTCTTCGGGTTTCTCAGGTGGTACCGGCTCTTCAAACCAAAGCGGATTGTAGGGCTCAATCTGCTTGGCAAACCGTATGGCACCGGCTGGCGTGAACTGGCCATGGGTTCCGAACAATAAGTCCGCCTTGTTGCCCACAGCTTCACGGATAAGTTTGCAGAACTTGACGCACAGCGCCATTGACTCGAGCGAGGGTTGGCGCGGATCGAAGCTCGAATAGGGTGCGGCCGGGTCAAACTTGATTCCGGTAAAGCCAAGTTTCACATAGTCGGCAGCCCGCTCCGCGGATTGTTCGGGGTTCCAGTAAATGGAATCAGTCTGTCCCTTATCGAGGTTGGGATAAATGTAGGTGTACGACCTCAGCTTTTCATGCACGCGGCCACCGAGGAGCTCATATACAGGTTTGCCTACGGATTTTCCGATGATGTCCCACAGGGCAATTTCAATTCCGGACAGGACACCCATGAGTGATACATCGGGGCGCATGGTGAATCCGGAGCCATAAACCTTGCGCCACAGGCTTTCGATGTGGAAGGGATCCATGCCTTCCACATAACGGCCGTAGGTATCTTCAATCATCGCAGTCATGGCTTTTGGACCAAAGGTATCGCAATAGCTTTCGCCAATTCCCGTTATGCCATCATCGGTGGTGAGCTTGATGAAAATAAAATAGCGCCCGCCCCAGCTGGGCGGTGGGTTGCCAACGATGAAAATTTCTAACCCTGCGATTTTCATGGATGAATTTCTTTCACTGTAATGCCATAGCTTAGCACCATAGCAGCCTTGGTCATCAGGCTGTGATGAAAATTTCTAACTGTCGGTGTGGAATATTGGACTCAAGCTTTGATTTTGTGATTGTAGGGGCAGGATCGGCTGGTTGCGTACT
>JANMKJ010000226.1:0-3961 GCA_031371945.1 Rhodobiaceae bacterium | reverse complement strand
ATGCGGGTTGCCAAAATTGAAAACAAGGGCAAGATCAATCGCCGCATCCGGCTGGCATTTGCATAAACAGGAAAACCGATGACCCAAGAAACCGTTTCGACCCAATGGCTTTCCGACCATCTGCTGTCACCCGATATTTCGATTCTCGATTGTTCCTGGCACATGCCCGCCACCAAACGCGTGGGGGCGCAGGAGTTCCTCACTGAGCGCATTCCCGGTGCGCAATTCTTTGACATCGACTTGATTTCTGATACCGAAAGCACCCTGCCCCATATGCTTCCATCGCCAGAGAAATTCTCCAGCCACGTGCGCAAGATGGGTGTTGGCGATGGCAAGAAAGTCATCTGCTATGACAGTGCGGGATTGTTTTCGGCGGCCCGAGTGTGGTGGATGTTCAAGGTGTTCGGCCACAGGGATGTTGTGGTTCTGGATGGTGGACTGCCCAAGTGGAAGGCCGAAGGCCGGCCGCTGGACAGTGGCCCAGCAACTGTCCTGCAGAAGCACCACTTTACCGCCCGCTTCCAAACCATGATGGTGCGCGACAAGGCCGATGTGCGCAAGGCGCTGCAGGTCGCTGACGCCCGTTCGCCAACCCGTTTTCGCGGCGAAGAAATTGAGCCCCGTCCCGGCGTGCGCGCAGGACATATTCCTGGCGCCAGGAATGTCCACTACGCCACCCTGCTTAACGCTGACGGCACGCTGAAATCGGATGCCGAGCTTGCTGCCGCTTTTTCAGCAGCCGGCATCGACACCACTAAATCCGTGGTGACGAGCTGCGGGTCAGGCGTCACCGCCGCCATCCTCTCGCTGGCACTCACGATCCTCGGTACCCGCGACCATGCGCTTTACGATGGTTCGTGGACAGAATGGGGATCAGCGGCCGATACGGCGGTTGAAACGGGGGCTTAGAATCGCTGGCTAACGCACCGGCGGCACATAAAGCAGGCCACCGGCATTCCACAGGGCGTTGATGCCCCGCTCGATTCCGAGATTCGAGCCCTTGCCGAGGTTGCGGTCAAATATTTCTGCATAGTTGCCCGTTGCCTTGATGGCGCGCCCGGCCCAATCCGCGTCTAGCCCCATATCGGCGCCAAACGTACCTTCGATGCCGAGCAGGCGTCGGATGGCGGGATTTTTGCTGCCGGCCTTCAAATCGTCGACGGACGACGCAGTCACATTCAGTTCTTCCGCATTTACCAGCGCAAACAAAGTCCAGCGCACGATGTTGAACCACTGGTCATCGCCCTGGCGAATGGCCGGACCCAACGGTTCTTTCGATATAACATCCGGCAGGATGATGTTATCTTCGGGCTTGGCGAGTTTCAGGCGCACCGCATAGAGTTGCGACTGGTCAGCCGTGTAGCTGTCACACTTGCCGGCCTCGTAGGCGGTCACCAGTTCATCAAGGTTATCAAATGTCACCGGCGTGAACGACATTTCCTTCTCGCGAAAAAAATCTTCCAAATTGGCCTGTGTCGTGGTTCCGGTGAGCACGCAGATGGCGGCCTGGCTCATGGTCAGAACTGAATTGACTCCCAGGGACTTGTTCACCATGAAGCCCTGCCCATCCATATAATTCACGCCAACAAAACGCAGCGGGAATTTAGTTTCGCGTTCCATCGTCCATGTGGTGTTGCGGGCCAGCAAGTCGACGGTGCCTGATTTGAGCGAGTCGAACCGCTCCTTCGCACTCAGCGGCACATAGTCAACCTTGCTCGCATCACCCAAGGTGACGGCGGCAACGGCTTTGCAAAAATCCACATCAAAGCCGCTCCACGCACCATCGGCACTCTTGGAAGCGAACCCTAACAGGCCGACATTGACGCCGCACTTCAATTTGCCACGCGCCTTGACGTCATCAAGGGTCGTTGCATGCGCCGCCATGGAAAACGCCACGGAAGCGACAATGGACAAAACCCAGGGCAATTTTTTCATAGATACGAATCCAACAGGTTGCAGGTTTCCAAGCCTAACCCGGCACGCTTCCTATGCCAAGGGCAGCCTCAATGCAGGATTTGGCTCAGGAACAACTTGGTTCGCTCGCTCTTCGGCTTCTCGAAGAATTCCTTGGGCGAATTCTGTTCAATGATCTGGCCCTGGTCCATGAATATCACCCGGTTGGCCACCTGGCGCGCAAATGCCATTTCATGGGTTACGCACAGCATGGTCATGCCGCTCTGCGCCAGGTCGACCATGACCTCGAGCACTTCCTTAATCATCTCAGGGTCAAGTGCGGACGTGGGTTCATCAAACAGCATGATTTTGGGATTCATGCACAGCGACCTGGCAATGGCCACGCGCTGCTGCTGGCCGCCCGACAACTGGCCCGGATATTTGTTGGCCTGCTCTGGAATCTTCACGCGCTTGAGGTAGTGCATGGCCAACTCCTCCGCTTCCTTCTTCGGCATTTTGCGCACCCAGATCGGAGCCAATGTCAGGTTTTCCAGAATGGTGAGGTGTGGAAAAAGATTGAAGTGCTGGAATACCATGCCAACTTCACGGCGGATTTCATCAATTTTCTTGAGGTCATTGGTAAGCTCGATGCCGTCAACGATGATCTGGCCCTTCTGGTGTTCTTCCAGGCGGTTGATGCAGCGGATGAGTGTCGACTTGCCAGAACCCGAGGGCCCGCAAATGACGATGCGCTCACCCTTGTAAACGGTAAGGTCTATATCACGCAGCACGTGAAATTCACCGTACCACTTGTTCATGCCAATGATCTGCACCGCGGGTTCGTCGCTGATGCTGAATTCTTTCGGGGTGACTGCGGCTTTTGCAGCCGTTGCGGCTTTTGCCATGACCTATCTCCTGTGGCCGGTGTTGAGCCGGCGTTCCGTATAAATTGAATAGCGCGACATGCCGAAGCAAAACACCCAGTACATCAGCGCCACGGTAAAATATCCTGTCGGTGCCGAACTGGCCGTGGCCCAGTTTGCGTCACGAAGGCCAGCCTGGACAAAGCCCAGCAAGTCAAACAGCCCGATGATCAGGACCAGTGTCGTGTCCTTGAACAGGCTGATGAAATTGCCGACGATGTTTGGAATGGAAACCTTGAGTGCTTGTGGCAACACGATTTGCGTCATCATCTGGCCATAGGACAAGCCAAGCGCCATCGCACCCTCATACTGCCCCTTGGGAATGGCCTGAAGGCCGCCACGCACGACCTCAGCCATGTAAGCGGACGAGAACATCGCAACGCCGATGAGGGCGCGCAGCAATTTATCAAAGCTCGTTCCCGGTGGCAGGAACAGCGGCAGCATCACGCTGGCCATGAACAACACGGTTATCAACGGTACGCCCCGGATAAATTCAATATAGGTAACCGACAGTATTCTGACGATCGGCATTTGCGACCGCCTTCCGAGGGCCAATAGAATGCCGATGGGAAGGGAAGCTACAATGCCGGAGATCGAAACTACCAATGTTACCGTGAGGCCGCCCCATTGTGGCGTATCAACAGGAATAAGTCCGAAATCCCAGTCCAGCAAAAACATGGCCACCAGAATTCCAGCCGAAGCAATCAGCCAGCCTCTGATGGAAGAATTGCCACCATCCCTGGCCGCCATAAGAGACAATACGGCCGTTGCCAGCATCAGGACTGCAACCATGACAGATGTAACTGAGGGCAGGCTCGCCAATGGCACGGGACCAGTGAAGAACGATAGCACCCAGACCAGGATCGCCAGGCCTGCCGTGGCCAGCCCCATGGTGTTGCGATTGATACCCTCTTCAACACCAAATGCCGCCAATGGGATGGCAGCAGCAGACAGTAACAGAAGTGCGATGACCAGTTCGTAGGAAGCCTCTCCAAAAGAGAAGTTGCCGCCCGTGAGCATGATCAGCGTCAGCATGGGAAACACGATGAGCAGCAGCAGGATGTTCCATAGCTTGTAGGGTGCTGACGGCATCAGCATCGGAATGAGAAGGGCCGCACCCGTGATGAAACACACATTCACCCGCC